>USNA01000041.1 GCA_900555955.1 uncultured Collinsella sp.
GTTCGCGCGCAAAGCCGGCAGCATCGGCATCGCCAATCGCCAGGACAAAGTCCACGCCTTCGTCGGTCGCCAGGGCCACGGCTTCGTCGACCAGTTCGTCTCCCCCGTCGCCCTCAAACGAGCCGCAGCGGAAAAGCACACGCTCGAGTAGGGCTCGAGCGAGCGAACCAAGTGCCGCCGAGACAAGCTCATCGCGCGTATGCTTGTCACCGCCCAACACGACCAGTGCCTTGGTGCCAGCGTAGTGGGCAACCAATCGCCCGCACCAGCGAGCCACATCCCCATCCGCAACCAAGCGCGTCGGCATACCAAACCCATAATTGACCATCTTTCCCACAACCCTTCCGTGCGCATAGGCGGTATCAATCGTTAGGCTCATGCTACGAAGCAAGGTTTTCCGAGCTGTTTCGCACTCTTTAGAGCTGCGTTAAAACCCGATGCAGTTGCACGACTATACCTGGCAAAAAGGAACAGGTTTTGACGATGTCCGGACGAGCGGGTATTATCGAACAGATATTCGATAAGAACATGTGTTTGATGGAGGGACACGGATGGCGCACGAGCAGCACACCTATATCTGCATCGACCTCAAGACGTTTTATGCCAGCGTCGAGTGCGTCGACCGTGGGCTCGATCCGCTCACCACCAACCTAGTCGTTGCCGACGAATCGCGCGGACGCACGACCATCTGCCTCGCCATCACGCAGGCCATGAAGGACTTAGGTATTCACAACCGCTGCCGCCTATTCGAGATTCCCGACGGCATCGACTACATCAAGGCCGTACCGCGCATGCAGCACTACATGGAGGTGTCGGCGCAGATCTACGGTATCTACCTGGAATACGTCAGTCCGCAAGACGTTCACGTCTACTCAATTGACGAGTGCTTTATCGACGTGACACCCTATCTGGACCTCTATCACACCGATGCGGAAGGCTTCGCCTGCATGTTGCGCGACGAGGTCCTGGCGCGCACCGGCATCACGGCGACGGTCGGCATCGGCCCCAACCTATTCCAGGCCAAAGTTGCACTCGATATCACCGCCAAGCACGTACCCAGCCGCATCGGCATACTCGACGATGAGACCTTTCGCAAGGAAATCTGGCCCCATCGTCCCATCACCGATATCTGGGGCATCGGCCCCGGCGTGGCAGCACGACTCGAAAAATACGGCGTCTACGATCTGATGGGCGTCGCGGCGCTCGACGAAAACCTGCTTTACGACGAGCTCGGCGTCAATGCCGAGTATCTCATCGACCACGCCTTCGGACGCGAGCCGACAACCATCGCCGATATCCAAGCCTATCGCCCGCAAGCAACTTCGACCACCACAGGACAGGTGCTCTCGAAGGGCTATGCCTACGAGCAGGCCTACACCGTCTTGCGCGAGATGGTCGACAACGCCGTGTTGGACTTGATCGATAAGCACGTGGTCTGCGACAGCATCTCGCTCTTTGTGGGCTACGCGAGCGAGCGCGCCGACATACGCAGGCTTGATGCCAGCGGTACTGCACAATATGTGGACGGATGCGGACGCCTGCCCTCGAGTACGTCGAGCATCGAACCCACCGCAACCGCCGGCCCCGAGCTCGCGCCCCGTGCTCCCAAGCCCGTCCAGCGCGATGACGAACGGCGCCGCCTGGTGCGCGAAGCGCAGGCAATCGATGGCATCTTTGTGGGAGAGCATGGTGGCAAACCGCGTGGTGGCTATGCCGCGCTCTTTGCGCACTCCAACGCCTCGCGCAAGCTGCCCGAGCGTACCAATTCGTTTAAGAAGATCATGGGCTATTTCGATGAGCTCTGGGCGCAGACTGTCGATCCCAAACGACCGGTCAAGCGCATCAACCTGGGCTTTAGCAATCTTGTGCCCGAGGAATTTGCCACCATCGATCTGTTCAGCGATATCGAGGCCGATGAGCGCGAGCGCGACCTGGCGCGCGCCGTCCTGGCCGTGAAAGGCAAGTACGGCAAGAACGCGCTCGTCAAGGGATTAAGCTTTACCGCCGGCGCCACCGCGCGCGAGCGCAACGATCAAGTTGGAGGACACCGTGCCTAAACCCAAACAACAGCCCATGCGCCCGCCGACCGCCTTCGAGCGCCTGGCGGACCCCGAGGGCAGACGCCGCGCAGCCGACCCCAACCTCACTGCCAACGGTGCCGTGCGCGCCAACCGCGCCGCACAGTTTATGCCCTTTGCCGCCCTCACGGGATACTACGAACTCGTGCGCAAGCAGGAAATCACCGTCGAGCAAAAACGTGAGCTCACGGAAGAAAAAGCCCTCGAGCTTTCGCAAAAGCTCGAGGGCCTCAAACGCGGCGACTTGGTGCGCGTCACCTATTACGATACGTACGGCTATCGTAGCCGCACGGGCATTCTCGACGAAGCGTTACCCGCATTCAAGCTGCTCAAACTCAGGGATATCGCCATCAACTTCGACGATATCCAGGACATTGAGCTACGCGGACGAGCCTAGCGACGAGAACGCTTGCGCAAGACGAGAGCAATGCCAAGCACTGCGGCAGCTGCAACCAGCAATCCCAAGACCAGCGTGAGGGTCGAGTCGCCAGCGCGAGGCAGCGAGCCGTCCTTCGGAGTCTTCTTAGCGGTCGTCGTGACGGTGGTCGTGGTGCTGCTCGACTGGTCGTTGCCACCCGTCTGGCTGCCGCCAGGCTGATCGCCGCCACCCGGCTGCGAAGGATCGGTGGGTTCCGTCGGATCCGGAGTACCGGGATCAACCGGATTCTCCGAATTCTCCTTGCGCTGGATCCAGACCTGGCAACCATAGAACGGGTTGGCGGTACCAAGGCACAGACCCTGGTTGGTCACCGCAAAGGTGCGCAGACCATGGTTATACGGATCGTTAAAGCCATTGGTCGTCAGCGTCGTAAAGTTCACGCCGTCCTCGGTCACATACATATCAAAGCCGCGCTCGGCATCGCGCAGGTAACACATGCACGTAAGGACACTCTGCAACTTCTTGAGGTTCTCCTCGCTCAGCAGCTTATCGAGCGCATCCTGAATATCGCTCGGCAGCTCGGTGCCATAGGCATCCTCGTACTGCTGCTTCAGGCTCTCATAGCTATCGAGCATGTCCTGATACTGGTCGGCAAAGGACTTGAAGTACGCGATCTCGCCATCGATCTTCTGGACATAAGCGGCGTCGTCCTCAAAGTCCTGGGACATCGTCGCGGCCTGATCGCAAAGACCGCCCGCGGCATCCTCCAGCGCATCGCTCAGATCGCCAAAGCCCTTAGCAACCTCGGTCTTCTCGTCATCGACATCGACGGCCTTGTTTGAATCATCAACCTCAGCAGCTTCGTTCGAATCATCGACCTCGACGGCCTCGTTTGAATCATCGTCCGCAAGCGTGTTCACGGGAACGATGGGGTCGTCAGGCGATTTCTTGTCGAGCAGGTGATTGAGCAGGTCCCTAAGGCGCTGAACCTGAGAGTCCCACTCCTCGGGCGTCATATCGATAATGTCGCCATTGGAGAACTGGCCGATCGGCTCAAGCAGGCTCGCGGTATCAAAGGTACCGATATACAGCTTGCCGTCGAACTTCTGCATGCGCCAAATGTACTGGTTCTCGTTTCGGCCAAAGCCCGAAGTCAGGCCGGAAATACCGCCCTCGGGAACATGTCGGTGCGATCGCCAACGACGAGCTCCATGTTCTCGTCCTTGTCCATGCGATAGATGTTAACCGACTGCTCAAGATTGGCATTCACAAACGAGCAGTCAACGCCACCCATGCTGCTCTTGCCGCCCTCTTCGGTGTTGGATTTGTTGAACAGGATGCGCTCGAGGGCAATCTCCTCGTCGTTGTATTCACCGATATAGAGGTAGTCGTTGTAGACGATGAGGTTGGCAGCGCCAGAACGGGTACGGGCAGGATCGATGCCAAAGCAGTACTTTGCACCGTCCGTCTTCTGATCGCCGACAATGGGAGTCCACGAATAGCTGCCGTCGGCATTCTTGTCGCCACGGACCATGGCAAACGACTGCATGGAATTATCATCGGGAGCGTTCTCGGGCGTACCGGTGCAGATGGTCGCATAGAGATGGCCATTGTACGAGACCATATCCCAAATGGCGCCGCCGTAGATGCTGTCCTGATAGCGAATCGCCGGATAGCCAAACAGCGTCTCCGAGTTGGCAATCTCGGTGAAGCTGTCCTGGCCCTTCGAGGGGTCAGACGACGTCAGGATTGTCGACACAAAATTACCGTTCGCGTCTTTACCCACATTACTGATGACGAGCTGGCCATCATGGACGCACATGCCGCGGATACCGGTAGAAATGCCCTGCTTGTAGGCAGCACCGTAATCCTGCATGCTCGAAAGGCCCTGATAGACAACTTTGTACTCATCCGTCTTAGGATCGATCTCGTATACAGCAGGCAGGCCGCCTTTGCCGTCATTGGTCCTGACGCTGCCGCAGAAATAGAGCTTACCCTTATAGCTCACGGCATTGCGGAACAAAGGAGCGACGCCGTTGAGCGATTCAGAGAGTAGCAGCTTGGTCTCACCGGTCTTGGTATTGATCTTGACCAAGATGCCGCCGCTGTCCTTGTCGGCCGTGCCGTCCTCCTTCTGCTGTCCATAGAAGAAGGTACCGTTAAACATGGCCTCCAGCGTCAGGCGCATGGTTTCGACATCAAAGGAATCGCCCAGCGTGCTGTTCATGAGCGTCAGCGTGTTGCCCATCGCCGCATAGCAGGTGCCCACATAAAGCCAGTCACCATAGCTCGCAGCCGCCCAAGTGTAGCTCTGGCCGCGATCGCCTTCGTTGTTGGCCGTATTACCATCGGCGCCCGGAACGGCAACGGCACCGTTACCCTGGTAGTCGACGATGCCATCCGGCTGCGACGTTCCTACCGTAGGATGCGAGAGCTTCTCAAAGGAATACCCATTTCCCGCATTGTAGGTAACGGCACCCGATGCGTCTTCGGCGTGCGCCGGCAGCGGCGATACCAAGATAGCGGCAAGCGCTGCCACCAAGCCAAGTGTTCCCACTCGTCTCATAAGGTTATAGCCTCCCCTGTCCTAAAGCCCAGTTTTAGCATTCTTCATTTCTGTCCACGGTTAATTGCAATCTGAGCACAGCAATAATCAGCGTATAAATATACACCTGTAATTTTTGGACGGGTTCATAGATGCTCGATTGGTAGCGAATTCCGCGCAAACCGTCACCAAACTCCACTTTTGCCGCATCTAAAGGTTATTTTTGCGCAAATTTTTGGATGCCGATAGTCACAATGGGCAGGAGGCTGGTACCCACCGGAGAGGGCAACGCCTACATTTTCATAACGTAATAGCCCGCACCCCTCACTGCCGTCTCGAGTGTGTCGCGATCAACCGGGCGCTTCGAGCGCACGCGTGCCGTGTGGTCCGCGTACGTTACCGTAGCCCACACGCCATCAAGCGCATTGAGGGCATTCGTCACATTCCGGGCGCAGCCGTCGCAACTCATGCCGCCGATAAGGAGTTCCTCACGATAGGGGTAGTGGGACTCGTCGGTGTCTGCCACCACAACCTTTTTGGCCTTCTTGCCGCTCGCACCATCGCTGCAGCAACTCTTCCCGTGTGTCGAAGCGGCAATGCGACGCAGTCCAAAAAACATGCCGACGGCAATGACGGTCAGCACGATGAGATTCGCAGGGTTGAGCAAGTCACTCATGCGTTCCCCTTTCAGTAGCACTATCTAGATACCCCCATGGGGTGTCCCCATCTTAACCCAAAATCATGTCCGTTCGGTCAATTAGTTTTCCTCTTCAAACTTTTTTGTTGACCATGGCTTACTTTCGTGTATAAGTTTTCCTAGGCTAACAGTTTAGATCCGTAAGGAGCGACGTGACTCGAACCATAGACATCCCAACGTTTCAGGCAGTAGTCGTGCGCAACTGCTCCCCCACGCTCGCGGGCATCAAGCCGGCATCGCTCTTTACCTATCCAGGCACCTACGCCCACGGGGACGGCTCGACCGCAACAGAAACCATCGCAGAACGCCGAGCACGCCTGCTCAACGTTATCGCCCAGTGCAACCGCGAGCTTGACCCGCTTGGCATCCACCTGAGTGTTTTGGTCTGGCGGCCCTGCGGAGCGCTCGTGTACGTGTACCGAGCCAAAAGCCTCACCACCTATTTCGCGGACCCTCGCGCCAAAACGGCGCTCGCCTCGGAATGCTACGACACGAGAGACCTTTCGACATGCCTTGTGCATTTGGCATCACGCATCACGCTCGCGAGTAATAACGTCGCGGAATGCGCCTGTAGCCAGACTCGATGCGCACTACCCCAGCAAGCTAGCTGCAGCAACGACTGCACCTGCGAGTTTCCGCACGAAATAGGCTACTTCCTAGGATATCCCTACGACGACGTGCACGAGTTTATCGTCCAGCGCGGCGAGAACTATAAGGTCTTTGGGGCCTGGAAGGTCTACGCAAATGTCGAGCAGGCACTTGCGACGTTTGATGCCTACCGCGCCTGCACCCAATACTTCACCTTTGTCTATCAGCAGGGCTACAGCTTGGCGCAACTTGCCCAGGCAACCCGATAGAACATAGAAGCCGTGGCAACCTGCCGCACAACTGAAAGGACTCAACATGAGCAAGATCGCCGTCGTCTACTGGAGCGGCACGGGCAACACCGAGGCCATGGCAAACCTCGTTGCCGAAGGTGCAACCGATGCCGGCGCCGAGGCAGAGGTCATCTCCTGCGCCGACTTCTCCGCAGACAAGGCCGCTGGCTATGACGCTATCGCCTTCGGCTGCCCCGCCATGGGTTCCGCGGAGCTTGCATATGATGAGTTCCAGCCCATGTGGGATGAGGTCAAGGAGACCCTCGGCGACAAGAAGGTCGTCCTCTTTGGCTCTTATTCGTGGGCCGAGGGCGAATGGATGGACAACTGGAAGGCGGACGCCGACGAGGAGGGCGTCAACGTCGTCGATTCCGTCATCTGCTACGACGCCCCCGATGATGAGAGCGAAGCGGCCTGCCGCGCCCTTGGAGCCGAGCTCGCCTAGCGGCAATGAGCTCCGCCCGCAACGCGCATTGCAACAAAACACATTCGCGTCCCAACAAAAACGGGAGCCGGATCACATCCGGCTCCCGTTTTCTGCTATGTCAGTCATATAAAGCGGCTACGAGATATTGCCCAAGAACGCCTTGGTGCGCTCGCTCTTGGGGTGGTCGAAGACCTCGCTCGGCGTACCCTCTTCCACAATGACGCCGCCGTCCATAAAGACGACGCGGTCGGCGACATCGCGGGCAAAGCCCATCTCGTGCGTCACGACGATCATGGTCATACCGTCGTGCGCCAGGTCGCGCATGACGCCCAGAACGTCGCGCACGAGCTCAGGGTCGAGCGCCGAGGTGGCCTCGTCAAAGAGCATCACGTGCGGGTTCATCGACAGGGCGCGGGCGATGGCCACGCGCTGCTGCTGGCCGCCCGAAAGCTGCGCAGGCATACAGACGGCCTGGAGCA
>USNA01000042.1 GCA_900555955.1 uncultured Collinsella sp.
CCGCCTGGAGGACCTTCCGCTCTTTGGGTGCATGGCCGCAGGTGCTCGTGCCTCGGCGGTAACGGTGTCGCGTTTGGGCGCGCAACAGTCGATTCCCACGCGCGCCGAAGTTGAGCGCGTGTTTGGTTTAGACGATTTAGTAATAGACGGAGAAGCGGAGTAGAACAATGGCAATCAAGAAGCTGATCCTTGATCTGGATATGGGTGTGGACGACGCGATGGCGCTCGCCTATGCAATCGCGAGCCCCGAGGTGGAGCTCGTCGGTATTACCACGTGCTTTGGCAACGTGCGCGTCGACCAGTCGGCGCATAACTGCCTGGCGGTGCTCGACCTGTTGGGTCGCCCCGAGGTGCCGGTGTACCTGGGCGCCGATCGTCCCATAAAGGCGACCGAGCCCTATACGCCGCCGGCGTCCACCACGCTCATCCACGGCAAGAATGGCATTGGTGGCGCAAGCGCCGGTGGGCGCGACGACGGCCGAAGGCAACGCGGCGGTCGATTACCTGATCGATGCCGCGCGCACCTATGGCCCCGACCTGGTCTACGTGGCAACCGGTCCGCTTTCCAACTTGGCGCTTGCCCTGGAGCGCGATGCAGCGGCGATGATGTCTATCGGTCGCGTGGTGGTGATGGGCGGTGCCCTGACCGTGCCCGGTAACGTGAGTGCGGGTGCCGAGGCCAACATGGCGAGCGACCCCGAGGCCGCTGACGCCGTGCTGCGCTCGGGCCGCAAACTCACCATGGTTGGTCTTGACGTGACGCATCGCGTGGTGCTGACGCGCCGCGACATTGCCGGTTGGACGGGCTCGGGCACCATGGCGGGCTGCGCATTTGCGAGTATGGTCGAGCACTACATTGGCTCGTACGAGATGAACGCCCCTTACCTGGGCGGCTGCGCGCTGCACGATCCGCTTGCCGTTGCCGTGGCGATTGATCCCACGCTCGTGGGCGCACTTGGTTGCAACTTGCGCGTCGACCTGCTCGGCGAGTATCGCGGCCGCACTATCTGCGACGAGCATCGCCTGTCCGACCCCGACAAGAGCGCGCTTGTGGCACTCACCGTGGACGCCCCGCGCTTTCTGTCCGAGTTCAAGGCGCGCATGGCCCGCATCCTAGGCTAGGCTCGGGATCGAAGCACGCCCATCTGCTCGATGTGGCCGCTGGCGGGCCGACATCTACCGTTCGCCAGCCCGATGGTCCCCGGGGCGGGGAGAGCGCTATAATGCATTCTGCATCTTGGATTGTTACTCCTGTGTGGAGGCATGCCCAAGAGCAATACAACACGGATTGTTACGTAAGGCATGACCGCAATAGCACTGCTATTGGCTATCATGCCTTTTTCTGTGAGTGTTCTTGAAAGGAGGTTCACCATGCTTGCAATTAAAAAGCTTAACAACAACGCGGTTCTTTGCCGTGACGGACAGGGGCGAGATGTCATCGCCATGGGCAGGGGCGTCGGTTTCGGCGGAGATTTTCCTCGAGAGCTCCCTCTTTCTAAAATCGAGCATACGTTTTACGACATTGATCCTAAAGGACAAGATGTCATGAGGGATCTTCCCTCGGATATCGTGATGTTTGCGGCGAAAGTTATGGACATCGTTGCCAACGAACTGCCCTACGACCTCTCGACCAATGCGACGCTGTTCATGGCTGATCACCTGTCGTTTGCCGTTGCGCGAGCCCAAAAGGGGGTCCGCATCGCGATGCCTCTTGCCTATGAAGTGCGGGAGACGTATCCGAAGGAATACAAGGCTGCCCAGTTTATCGTCATGCGACTCGAGAAGGAGCTCGGAGAGCGGCTTCCCAAGGATGAGATTGCCAGTATTGCGATGAATCTCGTGAACGCACGGGTTGTTGAAGCCGTCAAAGCCACGGCCGAGCCCGCAAAGCAGTTCGACGATATGCTCGAGGACGTTATCGAGATTCTCGAAAGCGATTTCCGCATTATTGTCGACCGCGATTCCTTTGATTTCACCCGCTTCGCCACGCATCTGCGGTACCTGTTCAAGCGCATTCAAGCCGGCGAGTCGCTGAACAGCGCCAACATGCAGATGTACAAGAACTTTCGTGAGGAGTTTCCGCAGTTGGCAGAGTGCGTGAAGCATATCGGTTCCTATTGTCGTGAAACGTGGGACGCCACGCTCTCCGAGGAGGAGGAACTCTATCTGATGATCCATCTCAACCGGATCATCTCCAAAAAAGGATTGTAACCCGTAGCCATTCGGGGCATGACCTTTGCCGATTCGAACAGTAAGCCAAGATTGTGCAAAGGAGCCAATGATGGCAAATTACAAAAAGGTGGCAGAGCAGATTCTCTCCACTGTGGGCGGGGCGGAAAACGTGGCTTCGGTTACGCATTGCATGACGCGCCTGCGCTTCAACCTCAAGGATGAAAGCCTCTCGAATGATGAGAAGCTTGAGGACATCTCGTCTATCATCAGCGTCGTGCACGCCGGAGGGCAGGTGCAGCTGGTGGTCGGGCCCACGGTCGACAAGGTCTACGACGAGGTTTGTAAGCAGGGCGGATTCGAGGTCACGGTATCGATTGACGAGGAACTCGATGGCCCTCAGCTTAGCTGGAAGGAGCGCTTGGCGCCCAAGCACCTCTTCAATCAGCTGCTCGATGCCGTGAGCGGCGCTATCACCCCGATCCTTCCGATCTTTTGTGTCGCCGGTATCTTCAAGATGCTCGTTATTCTGTTTGGGCCCGAAGGCGCCGGTTTTATGTCCGAAACGAGCGACCTGTATCGGATCCTTTCCCTGGTGGGCGATGCGGCGTATTACTACTTCCCGGTGTTTGCCGCCTATAGCTCGGCTAAGAAGTTCAAAACGAGTCCTGTGCTGGCACTGCTCATCGCTGTTGTGATGATTTATCCCGACATGCTCGCTATTGTTGAGGACGGAAAGCCTTTCAGCGTCTTCGGCATCCCCATGCAGCTCGTCAACTACACCCAGGCTGTTCTTCCGGTCATCTTGATCACCTGGGCCCAGTCCTATGTTGAGCGCTTCTTTAAGAAGATCTCGCCTGATATGTTGCGCATTCTGATCGTACCCGTGGGTACGGTGCTCGTGATGTTGCCGGTCGCGCTGTGCCTCTGCGGCCCTGCCGTCCAATTTGTCATGGGCCTTGTGGCCGATTTCATCATTTGGCTCGCCTCTGTTGCCGGTCCCGCTGCGACCGCGGTTATCGGCGCATTCTGGAATCTGATCATCGCCACCGGCATGCACGTGCCGATCTATACCGCCATATTGCCCGCCGCGCTCCAGAACGGTTACGACGCCATCTTATACCCCGGCACCGCGGTTGTAGCCTACACCACGCTTGCCATCGCGCTCGCCTATGGCCTGCGCGCTAAGGGCAAGGAGAGTCGAGCCACGGGCTGGAACTTGTTCATCACCTATGCCTTCGGTCGCGTGAGTGAGCCCATCATCTACGGCATCCTGTTTCGCGACAAGAAGGCTCTTGCCTGGAACATGATTGGTGGTGCTGTCGGTGGTCTGCTGGTAAGCCTTCTTCATGCCAACGTCTATATCTTCACTGGCGTTGGTTTCCCATGGATGAACGTGCTCATGTTTGCTCAGGATATCATCCCTGGCACCATCGGGTGTCTTGCTGGCGGTGCCGTGACGTTTGCGTTGGCGATGATTTTTGGATTTGAAGGACAGGAGAAGATGCCGTTGAAGTCCAAGAGCGGCGATTCTGAGGCCGTTGAATCCGTCGAGGCATAAGAGGCTACTACACAAATATGCTCCCCAGCCGTTGCGCGGTCCGACCCCTTGGCCGCGCAACGGTACTGTGCTGTTGCGCGGCACTTGCCGAGTCCGTTGCGTTCGACAGTGTGGGCCGGGAATTTGATAGAAAGGACGACACCATAATGTTTAGAGAAGATTTTTTATGGGGCGGGGCTCTGGCTGCAAACCAGTGCGAGGGAGGATGGAACGAAGGCGGTCGCGGTTTAGCCAATTCCGACATGCTGCCGTTTGGCGATCAACGCATGGACGTCATGCGGGGAGACCTTGATCCGCGTGCGTTGGCACCCGACAGCTTCTATCCCGCTCGCAAGGGCATTGATTTTTACCATAGGTACAAGCAGGATATTGAACTGTTTGCCCAGATGGGTTTTAAATGCCTGCGCTTATCAATCGCCTGGAGCCGCATTTTTCCCAAAGGAGACGAAGCCGAGCCCAATGAAGAAGGCCTTGCCTTTTACGAGGATGTTTTTAGGACGTGTCGCGCGCATGACATTGAGCCTTTGGTGACGCTCAACCACTATGATGTCCCCATGCATCTCGTCGATGCGTATGGCGGATGGCGCGATCGCAGGTTGGTCGACCTGTTCGAGCGATATTCGCGTACCGTGTTCGAGCGCTATCGGCGATTGGTCAATTATTGGCTGACCTTTAACGAGATCAACATCATGACGCAGGCGTGCTTTATGGCGGCGGGGATCATCTTCGAGCAAGGGGAGAATCGCTATGCAACGGTTCACACGGCCGTGCACCATGTATTGGTTGCGAGCGCCCGTGCGGTCGGGGCGTGTCATGAACTGTGCCCTGGGGCGAAGATCGGTTGCATGCTCAACGCAGGTGTCTTCTATCCGGCTACATGTGATCCGGACGATGTGCTGGCTGCGCAGGCTGAGAATCGCAGCCATTACATGTTTACCGACGTCCAGGTGCGCGGTGCGTACCCGAGCTATGTTCTCAAGGAATACGCCCGCCATGGTTTTGAGGTGCCCTATCGGGATGATGACCGCGAAGTACTGGCTGCAAACCTGGTCGATTTCGTCTCGTTTTCGTATTACTCGACGCGCGTCGCAAAAGCGCATGCGGAAGGTCAGTTCGATTCGAACCTTCTTCGCTCGGCGCCTAATCCGTATCTAAAACAGGAGCCTTGGGGGAGGTTTATCGACCCCAAAGGGCTGCGCGTCACCATGAATGAAATCTGGGATCGCTATCAAAAGCCGCTGTTCATCGTCGAAAACGGTTTGGGTGCTCCTGATGTGCCGGAAGATTCGGGTGAAATAGAAGACGACTATCGAGTTGAATACCTGCGGGCCCACATCGAGGCGATGAGGGAGACCGTCGAGCTCGACGGGGTGGAACTCATGGGATATACCTGTTGGGGCCCGATCGATTTGGTTTCGGTCGCCACAGGACAGATGCGTAAGCGCTACGGGTTTATCTATGTCGATCGAGACGATAGCGGTGCGGGCTCGTTTGAGAGACGTAAAAAGAAAAGCTTCGAATGGTACCGACGCGTAATAGCAAGCAATGGCGAAGACCTTGCGTAATAACGTTAAGATGGACAAATGCGCCCGTTGGGGGAATAGTCGTGCCACTTCGCTTGACAACAGGCTAAACTAGCTCATAAACATTTACTACTCTGTTTAGATTGAATTTGCGGTCGTTTAGTTGTCGAGTCACGGGGCGGTCAGGCCACGATGCTCGACCGTGACCGTTGCTAGGGGGAACAATGGCCAAAGCAAGTGTTCGCGAGATTAGCCGCATCACCGGTTTTTCGCCTGCGACCGTGTCCAACGCACTCAACCGCAAGCGTAGTGTGAGCGAGGAGACCGCCAAGGTCATCCTGGAGTGCGCGCAGTCGCTGGGCTATCAGCAGTCGACGCAGCTCGAGAGCATTCAGTTTGTGCTCGCGCGCAAGACGGGCGCCATCTTGGACGAGAGCACCTTCCATCCTGCGGTCATCGAGGGCGTGGAGCGTCAGGCGCGTCGTCACGGCATGAGCACGAGCTTTGTCTCGCTCGACTTTAGCGACCTGGACGCCGTGCGCCCGCAGGTCGAGGGCCTGATTGCCGATCCGGCCGCCGCCATTGTGCTAATGGGTACGGAGTTGGGCGAGGAGGACTACGCCTTGTTTGCCAACGCTGCCGCCCACCTGATCGTGCTCGATGGCTGGAGCGATCGTCAGTACTTTGATGCCGTAGTTATTGCCAACACCGATTCGGTGCTGCGTGCCGTGGACTACCTTATCGAGAAAGGTCACAAGCAAATCGGCTATCTGGCGGGCGACCTTCGTATCCGCAACTTTAAGGACCGCGAGCGCGGCTATCGCCAAGCGCTTGAGGATGCGGGCCTCGAGGCCAATCTGGCATGGCGTGTCACGCTGGGCACCACGCTCGAGGGTGCCTATCGCGACATGGGCGCGTGGCTCGACAGCGTCTCGCGCGACGACCTGCCGACGGCTTTCTTTGCCGAGAACGACGTGCTCGCCGTAGGCGCCATGCGCGCGCTCAACGAGCACGGTATTCGCGTGCCCGAGGATGTTTCGATTATCGGCTTTGGCGACCTATCTTTGGGTGCCTTCTCCAACCCGCCGCTCACCACGGTGCATGTTCCCAAACACGAGGTGGGCGAGATTGCGGTGCGCCGCCTGGTGGGCAACATCCGCAATCCCAAGAGCTATACCTGCAAAACGGCCGTGTCGACCTATTTTGTCGAGCGCCAGAGCGTGCGTGAAATCTAGGCGGAACGGCGCCAGGCCTCAGAGCGGAAAAGTCCGCCAAAGGCAACCATACATAACGCTACCAAGAGGGGGTCCTTCGGGGCCCTCTTTTTGTTGCCCTTGTATGTTCAGATTGTTTACATACCGTTTAGGCTGATTTCTCTACCGTCCACGGGTATTTCGCGCTAAACTTCTAAACATAAGAGTAAAACATTTAGTAAACAGAATAAAACGAAACACACGTCTGTTTACTGAACATGTGATTAGGGGAGGACGTACATGGACAAGATCAAGCTCGGCTTTGTGCCCACGCGCCGCAGCATCTTTAGCGCGCCGGACGCGATCAAGTATCGCGGCCTTACGGCTGATCGCCTGCGCGAGATCGGTGTCGACATTGTGGATATCGATGACATCAATGACGAGGGCCTGCTGTTCGACGACAGCCATATCGAGCCTATCGTCAAGAAGTTCCGCGCCGAGGGCGTCGACGGCATCATGCTGTGCCACGCCAACTTTGGTACCGAGTACGTCTGCGCTCGCCTTGCCCGCGAGCTCGGCCTGCCCGTGCTGCTGTGGGGCCCGCGCGACGAGCGCCCCGAGCCCGACGGCACCCGTCTGCGCGATAGCCAGTGCGGCCTGTTCGCCACTGGCAAGGTCCTGCGCCGCTTCCAGGTGCCCTTTACCTACATGACCAACTGCCGCCTGACCGACCCCGAGTTCGAGCGCGGCGTCTGGGACTTTTTGGCCGTGTGCAACGTGGTCAAGACCTTCAAGCGCACCCGCATCCTGCAGATGGCCACCCGTCCGTTCGACTTCTGGTCGACCATGTGCAACGAGGGCGAGCTGCTCGAGAAGTTCAACATCCAGCTTTCGCCCATCCCCATGACCGAGCTTGTCCAGGCCGTGCGCGACGCCCAGGCCGACGAGCAGGCCATGACCGCCATGCTTGCCCAACTCAACCACAGCTTTGGCGAACATGC
>USNA01000043.1 GCA_900555955.1 uncultured Collinsella sp.
ACGTGGCCAGCCAGCACTTCCCCGCCGCCGTGGTCGCCGACCTGGTGCTCAAGCGCGCCCGTGCCGTCTCTAACTGGGATATCGCCGGCAAGCGCCAGCTCAACTCTACGAGCGACACCAACCGTTACTACATCATGCGCAACCGCGGCTTCCTCGCTCGCTATATGCAGATCTACGGTGACTACCACCCCATGCTGTTCCGCCTGGGCAATGCCGCGACCTTCTGCAAGGAATTCATTCGCCTGGCCGCGGTCGACAAGTGCTTTAAGACCGGCATTCCGGCGCTGCGCCGAGGCATGAAGGACGCCCGCAAGATCATCAAGGACCCCAACTGGAAGCCCATGCCGCCCCTGAAGGACGCAGAGTAGCGGGCACCCCTACAGCCGCTGGCACACCGCTGCCACATGCTGTCCGTCAAACCCGAACCCCCAGCGCATGCGGCCCACACCGGGTCGCGGTACGCGAATCTTGTCGACACCGTCGCGCTCTATGTCGAGTAGCGCCTGAACGGCCAGCAGCTCCAGGCCGAGCGCGTCCACGCCGGGGTCATACATCAAGTTGATCGTTATCAGCGGGCGCTCGTCGAGCATGCCGATCGTGTCTGCCACGTCAAGCACAGCGCCCGTAGGGAAAACCTGGATGTCCCAGCGATCCGAGCCACGCTTTCGCCTCGAGGCAGGATTGGCATAGCCCGGCAATCCAAAGCAGAGCCCCTGCAAGAGCAGGTGATATGGCAACGGCGCATCTGGGTCGGTCGCACCGATTCCCGCATCTCCCAGGATGCGGTCTAGCGCCTGTCTCACCGCATCCTCGTCCCCACGGCATAACCCGTCACGAAACGCATCGACGTCTCGAACGTCCTCGGCAGCACGCTCAAACCAATCAATAATCACCAGACGAAAGGCCTGGCGAAGCTCGTTATTGGGCAACCGCAGAGCACGGAGACGACCACCATGCTCCGGCTCCTCAATCAAATCCGTCGTCAGGAAACCGGACAGATACAGCGCCGTCCACAGGCCATCATCAAACGAGGTCTCTGGCCCCGCAGCGCCCAAACAAAGCGGGACCTCAATGCATCCATGGGCCTCGAGCAAATTGAACAGAGCCGAAAGGCGGTCAAGATTCCACCCGGCAACTACCCTACTCAGGCAATCGGCATACCCATACAGATCGGCTCGCACAGGCGCCGTGCAGCCTCGGTCCAGAAAACCGATCACACGCGCCGGACTCGAGCAATAGGTCCTGCCAAACCGATATCCCTCGAGCCATTCACGCGCCTAGTCCAGGTATTCCTCGCGTCCAGCATGATTCAGCAGAGCCTCGACCTCGGCATCCGAAAAGCCGAACCAACGGTCGCACCACGTCGAAAGGGGCGTCGAAAGACGATACGAGCAGCTGCGCGAAGAAAGCGCCTCCTCGGCAGGACCGGGACGCTCCCCCATCAGACACGTCAACCGTAGCGAATGGCCCGCGGTGGCAATGGCGTCGAACAGCACGCGATCGAGCAGCTCCGCCGGACCGGCGCCGGAAGCGTCCCTCGCGCTCACACTGGGCGACCACGCCGCGTCGTACCCATCAACGAGCAATACAACCTGCTCATCGCAGGCCATCTCCAGCAGCTCAATGAGTACACCGAGCACCGAGTCAACCTCGTCCGCGCTCGCCACGCCACGCGCAACGCGTTCGATGTGACGTACCTTGTCTCGAGCTAAATCCGGAGCTTCCAAGAGCGCCAACAGACGAGCGCATTCGCCCGAAAGAGCATCGCACACGACGTCGGCAACAGCGGCGCCACGCCTCGCAGCACCAGAAAAGTCCAGCGATATCACCGGATAGCAGGCGTACTCGTCCCGATAGCGCCCGCCGTCCGCATCCCAAATCTGGGTTTCGGCAAACGAGATCCGACCGGCGCGACCAACTGCGGGACGCTCCAGAAAAGCCCTGAGCATCGACAAGTTCATGCTCTTGCCAAAACCCTCAGGTCGACAGCACACCACAACGGACGCGTTGCAATCCAGCACATCGGCAATAAACATAGTCTTGTCGACCAGTGTGCAGCGACCAAGAGCCTCCACATAGTCGTGCATGCCAATAGGCAAAACCACATCGTCGGCACAGCCAATCAGACGCACACCAAAGTCGTCAGCACAACCATTATTTGCCTGTTCAGACACCAAAAGTCCCCCCGAAATCGCAGTATGATGCCAATTGTAATGACCGCCACAAGCTTATTGATGTAGGCACATAAACATATCGGGCAACGGTAGCAACATGGGGCGTGAGGGGGGGGCACAACTAATCGTTGCACAACAAAACAGGGCCCGATGCATTCGCACCGGGCCCCGTCCCGACTCTTTAGTTATCAGACAACCGAGAGGCTACTCCTCAGAACCGTCCTCACCAGCAGTCTTATTCTGCTGATCGAGCTTATGCTTGCCACTCACGATGGACGTGGCACCAAGCGTAGCCAAACTTGCACTGGCAAGGCTCGCCATAACGATAAGGTCGCCCGTTTTGGGCATGTTGCCGCCCGAAGTCTTAGTGGTGGCAGTCGTCGTGCTGCCCTTGTCACCGGCCTTCTGAGCATCGGCGTCGGACTGATTCGCACCCGCACCGGCAGAAGCATCAGAAGTGCCATCGGCATTGGAGCCGGAGCCCTGGTCGGACGCTCCCTCATCAGAAGGAGACCCGTCGTTAACGCCCGCCATCAAAGACCACCCCAGCATGGAGCCAAGCTGCTCGCCGGTAGAAGGCTTATTTTCCGACGAGGAATCGCCGGCATTGGAGCCCTCACACGAACCACCCTCGGTAGCATCGGCGCCAGAACCGTTAGAGGACCCAGCACCGGCAGAGGAATCGCCAGCGCCGCTAGAAGCGTCCGCATCGGTAGAGCCAGAAGTCGCGCCGCCCTCAGCGCCGCCGGTGTCAGAAGTCGACGAATCACCAGAGGCATCACCGGAAGCAGTGCCACCAGACGCAGCCCCGCCATTACCGGCATCATTGCTGCCCACATCAGTAGAGGGCGCATCCGTATCGTTATCGTCGCCCGCACCGTCATCGGTACCAGGCGTCGGTGCGGCGGGAGCAGCAGGCGCCATGCTCGGACCAGGCGCCGGCGTGGGCTCGGGCTGCACGGGCTCCACAGGCGTTGCCGCGGAAGCCTCGTCCTCGGCGATATAGACGAGGCAATCCTTGAGCTCATTGCGGTAGCGGTTCTTCCAGCCCTCGTGGTACTGGGGCTGGCTTGCATACTTGGTCGCCACATTATTGACCACGCTGTTGGAAAGCGCCGTCACAAACTCGCGGTCCGTCATGCTGTTGGAAAGGTTTGCCCAGCGGAAAAAGTCCTGGCAGCCACCGGTGCCGCACATATTGGTGATACTCCACACCATACCCTTGACGCAGTCGGCACGGCCGGAAATGTCAATACCAAGGGCGCTCTTGAGCCACGCCTCGGTCACCGCATAGTACGAGTTATACGCATACGCATCCTGTAGAGCCGAAAACTCAGCAGGGTCGGCGTTATAAGCACCCTGGAAGGCCTCCTGCGCAATACGGCCCAGCTCGGTGAGCTGGCCGTTCGCATACATGGGGTTGTTCACGTTGGAAATCTCGCTGCCGCGATCGATCGCAGCCTTAAGCATGCCGTACTTAACAGAATCGTAGTTGTAGACCTGCTTCATAAACGGAACGAGCGACCAACGACGGTCGAACTGGTAATAACCAAGCGCGTTGTAGCCGTCGCCATACGAAAAGCCCTGGTTATAGTTGCCGTGGCTCTCATATTTGGTGAAGTACTTCATCTCGGCGGTCACGTTGACAAACGAAACACCCTGAACCGACCTCAGCACGCCCGAGAAGGACTGCTGGGTGTAAAGGCCCTTATCGATATCGGTGGCATCCGAGGCAACACCCGGCGTGGGCTCCTCGGCAACAGCAGTCACAGGCGCGGCAACGGCGCCAAACGAAAGCGCCAGCGTCAGGCCCGCGACAATCGCGGAATGCTTGGGCTGCATAAAATCCTCCCTGCATTGGTGTAGTTAAAGTTCAGTTTGCAAAGATAAAAATAAGTATTGCAGCTCGCCCGTTGTTACACAACAACCCCTCGGTAAACGGCAACAACCCTCCGCGAAATCTTAAGGAATTACGAAATCTTAAGGAATTAAACAAACTGGTCGTCGGGCGCCAACAGAAGCTCGCCGTAACGCTCCATCAACCCGTCCCTCAACTGGCAGAAAGCAGGGATATAGACGTTCAAGATGCGCCGAATCAAATCTTGAGCGAGCTTGTTGTCATAGATATGGACGTTCGTATTGCGATCTCTGAGCATATCTAGCCAGGCCGCCTCATCAATAAAGTCGTAGAATCGGTAGGACTCCTTCAAGATGGCACGAGGAGACCCCGACGCGGCAAGCGTGGCGCCCTCATACTCGAGCAGACGCTTAAGGAGCGTAATTGAGAGACCGAAAACCTGCTCATAGATATATGTACATCCGGAGACAACATAGTCGTTATCGAAATCTTGGAATCGAGCTGTCTCTAGCAGTGCCAGACGCGAATCAAAGGCTTCGTACGACTTCACGAAAGCCAGCCCCTACAGCTTAATATCGAAGTTGATCTCGGGGACGGCGGCTAGGTCGGCCAACGTCACACCGTCGACGTACTTTTCGATTACGTCGTCCAGACCGCGCCAGAACTTGACGGTCGAGCAAAGATCGCTGCGAGTGCAGCTGTTGTCGATGCCATCGCACGCCACCGGAGCCGTGCTGCCCTCGACGGCACGCAAGATGTCGCCGGCACGCACCTCGGCGGGGTCCTTGGCCATCATGTAGCCGCCACCCTTGCCGCGCACGCTCTTAAGCAGGCCCGCCTTCATGAGCGGACGGACCAGCTGCTCCAAATACTTTTGCGAGATATGCTCACGGTCGGCGACCTCGCGCAGGGCGATTTTGCCCTCGACGTCACCAAGCGCTGCGATATAGATCATCAGCCGGAGGGCATAGCGGCCCTTAGAAGAAATGAGCATACCTACCCTCTCATCGTTGCCGGGACAAAATACCAGGCCTATTTGTCCCAAATCTTATGCACGCGGGGCAAACAAACCTGATTATTATGTCCCACATCTAAAAAGTCGAGTGGATTAGTCGGGTTTTCCCTTGACTAACGCCGAACCCATAGTAACTTTATTCCGAGAAGATTCCTAGGGTTTCGTACACCTATGAGTACACCATATACAGAGAGGGACAGCATGAGCGCAAATCCGCTGCTTTCCATCGAAGGTCTGACCGCCTCCGTGGACGAGAAGACCATCCTCCACAACGTCAACCTCAACGTCGCCGCCGGCGAGACCCACGTGCTGATGGGACCCAACGGCGCCGGCAAGTCCACCCTCGGCCACCTGGTCATGGGCGACCCCGTCTACACCGTGCAGGACGGCCGCATCGTCTTTGACGGCCAGGACATCACCGAGCTCACCACCGACAAACGCTCGCGCGCCGGCCTGTTCCTGAGCTTCCAGGCCCCGGTCGAGATCCCGGGCGTGCCGCTGTCGAGCTTTTTGCGCGCCAGCATCGCCGGCCGCCCCGGCCTGGAGATGAAGGGCAAGGAGTTCCGCCGTCGCGTCAAGGAGCTCGCGGCCGAGCTCAACATGGATACCGCCTACCTCAACCGCGAGCTGGGCGTGGGCTTCTCGGGCGGCGAGAAAAAGAAGGTCGAGATGCTCCAGCTTCTGCTGCTGCAGCCCAAGCTCGCCATCCTGGACGAAACTGACTCGGGCCTGGACGTCGACGCCCTGTCCACCGTCAGCCATGGCATGGATGCCTACCGCAAGAGCTGCGACGGCTCCATGCTCATCATCACGCACAACACGCGCATCCTGGAGCACCTGGATGTCGACCGCGTCCACGTTATGGTCAAGGGCCATATCGTGCGCGAGGACGACGCCTCGCTGATCCCTTGGATCGACAAGAACGGTTTTGAGACCTTCGAGCGCGAGGCCGCCGAGCAGCGCGCCCAGGCCGAGGCCGCCGCTGCCGAGCAGCAGGCGTAAAGGGGCGACGCAATGACCAAGAACCGCACCGAGGTCGCGGAAATCGACCGCAGCCTCTACGACTTCACCTATGGCGAGGAGGGATTCGAGCGCCTCGACGCCGGCATCACGCCCGACATCGTGCGCGAGATCAGCGCCAAGAAGGACGAGCCGCAGTGGATGCTCGACCTGCGCCTCAAATCCCTCGAGATCTTTAACCGCTTCCCCAATCCGACGTGGGGCCCCTCCATCGAGGGCCTGGACATGGACAACATCGTCACCTACGTCAAGCCCAACACCGACCAAAAGCACGACTGGGAGTCGGTGCCCGACGACATCAAGAACACCTTTGAGCGCCTGGGTATCCCCGAGGCCGAGCGCAGCTACCTGGCGGGCGTCGGCGCGCAGTACGACTCCGAGCTCGTCTACCACAACATGCAGGACACCGCGTCCAAGATGGGCATCGTCTACTCCGGCATCGAAGAGGCCCTGCACGACCCGCAGTGGGAGCCGCTCATCCACGAGAAGTTTATGACGCTCATCCCGCCCACCGACCACAAGTTTGCGGCCCTGCACGGCGCCGTGTGGTCGGGCGGCTCGTTTGTCTACGTGCCCAAGGGCACCAAGCTCGATTTTCCGCTGCAGAGCTACTTCCGCCTCAACGCCAAGGGCGCCGGCCAGTTTGAGCACACGCTCATCATCGTCGAGGACGACGCCGACCTGCACTTTATCGAGGGCTGCTCCGCACCCAAGTACAACGTGGTCAACCTCCACGCAGGCGCTGTCGAGCTGTTTGTGGGCAAGCGCGCGCATCTGCGCTACTCGACTATCGAGAACTGGTCCAAGAACATGTACAACCTCAACACCAAGCGTGCGCGCGTGGACGAGGATGGCGACATCGGGTGGATCAGCGGCTCCTTCGGCAGCCACGTGGGCTACCTCTACCCCATGAGCGTGCTCAACGGCCGTCGCGCCCGCTCGAGCTTTACCGGCATTACCTTTGCCGGCGCCGGCCAGAACCTCGATACCGGCTGCAAGGTCGTGCTCAACGCACCCGATACCTCGGCGACCGTCGAGACCAAGGGTATCTCCAAGAGCGGCGGCATCCAGACCTTCCGCAGCTCCATCGTGGCCACGCCTAAGGCCGAAGGTTCCAAAGCAACCGTGAGCTGCCAGTCGCTGATGCTCGACGACCAGAGCCGCTCCGATACCATCCCCGCCATGGACATCCGCGCCAAGAACGTCGACATCGGCCACGAGGCCACCATCGGCCGCATCGGCGACGACAAGGTGTTCTACCTGATGAGCCGCGGCGTGTCCGAGGAGGAGGCGCGCCCGATGAAAGTGCGCGGT
>USNA01000044.1 GCA_900555955.1 uncultured Collinsella sp.
GTGGCCGCGGCCTTCAGCTCGGCGCAGCTCGCCCTCGCCGGCATCAAGAGCCTGGTGCCGTTTGACCAGATGGCGCACGTGATGCTCTCGGTGGGCCACGCCCTGCCCGCCACGTTACGCGAGACGGCCAAGGGCGGCATCGCGCAGGCTCCGGCAGCACTCTCGGCGTGCGCAAAATGCGGAATATGCGGATAGCAAGCAAAAGCGAACGATAGGTGGGACATATGTCCCACCTATCCTTTATCGCCACTGTTTTCGTAACACAAGCAACTGCGTAATCGCTATAATTCAAGCCCAGTTAAAACACGATGAGCCGTAAAGCGAAACTCGAAGGAAATATACACGATGTCGCAACTCGACCGCAGCCAACTGATCCCCGATCCGCAACAGCCCAGCAGGCAGCCCGGAGGCATCCAATCGCCCCGTCCCATTGCGCCAGCCCATGGTCAACAGCACGGCGCGGCAAATACCTCCCCGCGCCCCAATCAGGGCCAGCATCAGCAGCGTCAGCAGCGTTCCGCACATGGCGCCGATCACAACCAGGGCCCTTCGCACACTCGAGTTTCTAACAACCGCGGCCCCGCCGACAATCGCTCCGCAAAGGGCAAAAAGACGGGCGGCAAGACGGCGTTCTTCGTCGTCCTCGGCCTCGTCGCCATCGTCTATATCGTGGGCGTCGTGGCGTTTTCGCAGATTGCCTACCCCAACACCACCATCGCCGGCGTCGATATCTCGTTTTCCAACGCCTCATCCGCCGCTACCAAGGTCGACTCCGCCTGGAAGCACTACAAGCTCACCGTTTCGGGAGATGACTTTAGCTGGACCTATCAGCCCGAATCCGACGAGCCCATCGTCGACGGCGAGGCAGCTGCCCACGAGATTATCGGCAGCAACGAGCCGCTGCTGTGGCCTTCGCGCCTGATTGCCTCGCTCGGCGGCAAGAACGTTAGCGCGACCAAAAACGGTACCATCGACCTGGAACAGGACGTCGACCTGTCCATGCTCTCGGACGCCTTTGACCAAAAGCAGTTCGAGGAGGATCTGGGTGCCGCCATCGACGCATTCAACGAAGGCCGCTCGGGTACCTTTGAGGCATCGAGCTCCTACGACGAGAAGGCGGGCAAGTTCACGATCGAGAAGGCCCGCTCCAACGAAAAGCTCAACCGCGAGCATGTCATTAAGTATGCGGAGATCGAGCTCGCGTCGCTGGCCGAGACCGTCGATCTTACGAAGCTCGGCAACGATGCCTACGAGCCGCTCAACGGCACGCTCACCAACGACCAGATCCAGGCCGCATGCGATGCCGCCAACAACTTCCTGGGCGTTGACGTGACCCTTAAGCTCAACGGCAACGATGCCGGCAAGGTCGACGGCAGCTCGGTGCTGCAGTGGATCAGTTTTGCCGACCCTGCAAACCCCACACTCGACACCTCCCAGATCAGCAACTGGGCAGCAGACCTCGCCAATGGCTTTAACACCGTGGGCTCCACTCGTTGGTGGACGCGCGCTGATGGCAAGCAATGTGCCGTCGAAGGCGGTGACTTTGGTTGGTCTATCGATAGCAGCACGCTTGCCAAGCAGGTCGAGGATGCCATTAACAACAAGCAGACCGGCGAGATTGAGATCAATTACTCCCAGAAGGCCGACACCTTTACCGCCAAGGGCGAGCCCGATTGGAAGGCGTATATCGACGTCGACCTGTCCGAGCAGCACGCGCGCTACTATGACGAGAGCGGCAATATCGTTTGGGAGGCCAACTTTATTTCCGGCAAACCGGGCGAAGACGCCACCCCCGAGGGCGTGTGGCAGATCAACAGCAACGACGGCGCCACCAAGCTTATCGGCGCCAAGGACCCCAAGACCGGTAAGCCCAAATACGAGAGCCCGGTGAGCTACTGGATGCCGTTTGAGGGCAACATGGTTGGCTTCCACGACGCTACCTGGCAAAACGATTCGAGTTTCGATAGTGCCGAATCGTACAAGTGGTGCGGTAGCCACGGCTGCATCAACCTGCGCCTGGCCGATGCCAAGGCGCTCCACGACTGCATCAGCGTCGGTCTGTGCGTAGTCGTCCACTCCTAGCACATCTCGCGCGTCACAACAAAGCTCAGCGTCACCTACCTTTCGATGCTGAAAGAAACGCGCCTATGCGCCCGCCCCAACCGGTGGGCGCATATACTTATCGCGGTATGTTCTATAAAGGAGACGCTATGTCGAATGTCCCCACCATCACCCCGGGCCCCGATGATTCCGGGCACGCGCCGGAAAGCGCAACTGAAACTCTACCGCTCATCACAAGCGCCCCCACGGCACAGCAAAACGACGACGAGCAAGGTAACGCCGGAATATCCGACGATGAGGCCTACGCAAAGCTCAAGGCCAAGCGCGCGGAGCGGCGCCGCAAAAAGCTCGTCCGCCGCGGCATCGCTGCCGGCATCGTGGGCGGCATTATCCTAATAGCCATTATTGTGAGCGTTGTCCTCAATTCGCAGCCGCAATCTGCAGGCGAACCTGTTACCGACATGGTCATGGAAGGCACCTTTACCACGACTGTCGAGGCAAAAGGACAGCTCAAGCCAATTTCTGCCTCAGTGGTCTCCCCTTCTGTTGACGGCGCGGTAGCATCGATCAACGTGCAAGCAGGTCAGAGCGTCAACGAGGGCGACGTGCTCATGACCATTAAAAACGATGAGCTCGACAACGCCGTCGCCGAGGCGCAGCGCGCGGTCGCGGCCACCCAGGAAGACCTGAAAAACGCGCAGGCGGCGCTCGCCGCCGCACAGGCGGCACCGACATCGGAAGCCGATGGAGCGACCGCCTCGACGGATGCCACCGCCCACGCCAACGCCAGCGCCGTCTCGAGCGCTCAGCGCAATCTCGCCTCGGCCCAGGCAACCCTGGACCAGGCAAACGCCAAGGCGACCGAACGCACCGTAAAGGCCCCCAGCTCGGGTAGCATCGTCGAACTCAACGCCAAAGTGGGCGCCACGGTGACCGGAGGCATGGTCATGGGCGAAGGCGACACGAGCGGCGGCAAGCAGTGCATGCAAATCGCCGACCTCTCTAAGATGAAGGTGACGGTTCAGGTGGGCGAAAAGGACATCGCCAAGATCGCCGTGGGCCAGAGCGCCAACGTTACCTATCCCGCGTTTCCCGATATCGTGAGCCAGGGCACCGTCACGGCTATCGCATCGGTTGCAAACTCCGACGCAGCCAACGGTGGCGGCGGTAGCGTGACCTTTAACGTCGACATCCTCATCGAAGCACCCGACAGCCGCCTTAAGCCCGGTATGACCGCCGAGGTCTCGGTGGTGACCGAGCAGCTTGACGACGTAGTCATGGTGCCCACCATGGCGCTCATGACCGAGGATGGCGAGCACTATTACGTCAATCTGGCCACCGATGACGAAGGCAAGGAAACGCGCCGCGTGAAGGTAACTGTCGTGACGCAAAACGACAACGACGCCGTGGTCGGCAAGACGCAGGTCAGGCGCGACGATCAGGGCAACGAGATCAACCCCAACGTGCCGGTTACCAAGCTGCGCGATGGCGACACTATCGTTATGGATACCGGCGCGGGCATGACGGCAGACGGCGGCGACGGCACGCCCGCCGACGAGGGCATGTAATGCGCCCCGTCATCGATATCCGCAACGTGCACCGCATCTTTGAGAGCGAAGCCGGTTGCGCCCACATCCTGCACAACGTGAGCCTGGCGGTAGACCCCGGTGAGTTCGTCGCCATCACCGGCCCCTCGGGCTCGGGCAAGTCGACGCTCATGAACATCCTGGGTTGCTTGGACAAACCGACGGCGGGCGACTATTACCTGCAGGGGCTCAATGTCGCCGAACTGGACGATGATGAGCTCACCGAGGTGCGCGCGTTGAGCATCGGCTTTGTCTTTCAGAGTTTCAACCTACTGCCGCGCCTGTCGGTTATCGAAAACGTCATGCTGCCGCTGTCCTACACCAATGTGCCGCGCAACCAGCGCGAGATGCGCGCCGTACACGCGCTGCAAGCCGTCACACTACCGGTCGACCATTGGGACCACCGCATATCAGAACTCTCTGGTGGACAGATGCAGCGCGTCGCCATCGCGCGCGCCCTCGTCAACGATCCGCCCATCATCTTGGCCGACGAGCCCACGGGAAACCTGGACTCAACAACCGGGGCACTCGTCATGGAAACATTCCACAAGCTCCAGGAGCGCGGCAAGACCATCGTGCTTATCACGCACGACCCGGGCATTGCCGCCGAAGCCGACCGAGCCGTGACCATTCGCGACGGGCGAATCCATGACGGCGCATATATCGCACATGCGCCGAATACGCTACGCGGAGCCGTTAGCAACCTACCCGCGATTTATGCACCTTCTACACCGCCGAAAGGAGCGAAGGCATGAGCACCCGAGATCTCGTCCAAGAAGCCCTGCACTCGCTCGAGGCCAACAAGGGACGCAGTCTGCTCACCATCCTAGGCATCGTCATTGGCATCGCCTCGGTCATAGCCATGACCTCGCTCATCGGCGGCATCCAAAACAGCCTGGTCAACAGCTTGGGCCTCAACGCGGCCCGCATGGTGCAGATTTACTCGTCCCAAAAGCTCACCGATTCGGACGTCGAGAAGCTGCGCAAGATGGTGCCGCAAATTGAGCAGATCGGCATCGTCGACAGCGCCTATTCCGAGTACAAAGTTGGAGATAAAAGCTATACCGTCATGGCACAGGGCGTCGATAGTGACATGCTCGATGCCGTGGGCGCCAGCAAGATCGTTGCCGGTCGCACCTATAACGACATCGAGTCCAAATCCGGCGCTCGGGTGGCGCTCATCGGCCGAGGGGGCGCCGAGCAGCTTTACGGCAACGAACAGGACGCGATCGGCAAGACCATCAAGGTTTCGAGCGGAGACGTGCAGATCATTGGCGTCATCGACGGCGGCAACGACTCCATGGGCTCGCTGAGCCTGTACATGCCACGAGCAGCGATTGCCGAGCTTTTCGGCGATGACAATCCGTCGTTTCCCAGCGTGACGGCACTCGCCGCCGAGGGCACCGATATGGATGAGCTCTGCAAGACGATCGAATCCAAGGTACGCAGCATGAAGGGTATCTCGGAGGACGACGAGTATGAAAGCGTGTCGGCAAGCTCCATGAAGAGCGCTATCGACGCCCTCAATTCCTTTATGGGCGCGTTTTCGCTCATCATGGGCGCCGTTGCTGGCATCTCGCTTTTAGTCGGCGGTATCGGCATTATGAACATGATGCTCACCAACGTGACCGAGCGCATCCGCGAAATTGGCATTCGCCGCGCTCTGGGCGCAAGCCGACGCGATATCACGGCCCAGTTTTTGGCCGAATCCTCGGCGCTATGCATCACTGGCGGCATTTTAGGTGTCGTAATTGGCTATCTGCTGGCCTGGGGGCTCACGTTCTTTGCAGCGAGCTCGGGCATTATGAACGAGTTTGGGGCCACTGGGACGATTACGCCGAGTTTCTCCATTACAACCGTGCTGATCGCGTTTGCCGTCTCAGTCGGCATCGGCGTGATCTTTGGCTTCTACCCCGCCCGCCGCGCCGCAAAGCTCGATCCAGTCGAATGCCTTCGCTACCAGTAAGCCAACACAAGATAAGTTGCGGTGAAATAGAGACTGTTTATGCTGCTAAAAGGCCATATCTGTCCCTATTCCACTGCAACTTAGAGCGCGTCCGGTATAACGCTTCACCCCAAATCAAATTGATTCGTTGAATAGACACATTACAAATCTTTAGACTTCGTTTAATCCACAAGTGGGTATTATCACACACAAAGCACACGTGAAAGGATACCTATGTCGCTTACACAGTCAGCAGAGCGTGCAGCGCTCAACAAGCTCATCGATTATCTCGACGACAACCCGCAAGAAAACATCGACAAAATCATGGACCTCGTGAACAAGCTGGTCCCCGACCGCGTATTTCCCGTGCAACGCGAGGCGTTCACCAACGTCATCAAGAGCCGCGGCAATTGGTATGACTTGATCATGCGCATCTTTAGCCTCAATCCCAAAATGCGCACCAAGTTGCTCAAAGCGCTCATTGTCGACGGTAACCTGCTCGCCTGGCCACAGCAAGAAAAGAACCGCGAGAAATACCAGTGCAATATTCCGTGGGCCATCCTGCTCGACCCAACAAGTGCCTGCAACCTGCATTGCACGGGCTGCTGGGCCGCCGAGTATGGCCATAAGCAGAATCTGTCCTTCGATGACATCGACTCCATCGTCACGCAGGGCAAAGAGCTCGGCACGCACATCTACATCTATACCGGCGGCGAGCCGCTCGTCCGCAAGCACGACCTGATCAGAATTTGCGAAAAACATCAGGACTGCGTGTTTCTCTGCTTCACCAATTCCACGCTCATCGACGAGGCGTTCTGTGACGACATGATCCGCGTTGCAAACTTTGTCCCCGCCATAAGCGCCGAGGGCAACGAGCACACCACCAACGCCCGCCGTGGCGAGGGTACGTACGAAAAGATCGAACACGCCATGAAACTTTTGCGTGAGCGAAAACTGCCGTTTGGAATCTCGACGTGCTGGACCAGCGCCAACGCCGATACCGTCGCCACCGAGGAAAACATGGACTGGATGATTCGCGAGGGCGCGCTCTTCTGCTGGTATTTCTACTTTATGCCGGTCGGCCGCAATGCCACCAACGAGCTTATGCCCACGCCTGAGCAGCGCGAGCACATGTATCATTTTATTCGCGAGATGCGAGAGAAAAAGCCCCTCTTTACCCTCGATTTCCAAAATGACGGTGAGTTCGTGGGCGGCTGTATCGCCGGCGGACGACGCTACCTACATATCAACGCGGCGGGAGACGTGGAGCCGTGCGTTTTCATTCACTACTCCAATGCCAATATCCACGACGTAAGCCTGCTCGACGCACTTCGCTCTCCCCTCTTTATGAAGTATTACGAAGGCCAGCCTTTTAACGACAACTACCTCAAACCTTGCCCCATGCTCGAGAACCCCGATGTACTGCCCAAAATGGTCGCCGAGGCAGGCGCCATGAGCACCGACCTGGTAGAGAAGGAGTCTCCCGAACAACTGCGCGAGAAGACCCGTGCCGCCGCCAAAGCTTGGTCATCCGTGGCAGAGCGCATTTGGAACGACCCCAAAGATCCGCTCTACACCAAGCGCCACGACGATATGACACAGGGCATGGCCGATAGCGATATGCACAAGTTTGAAAAGCAGGGCCGCAAGCTTAAATCAAACTGCTAGTACCCCATCATCGATAGAATAAAAACGCGCGGGCGCCCCACAAAAAATCTGAGAGCGTATCGCGCGT
>USNA01000045.1 GCA_900555955.1 uncultured Collinsella sp.
CATGACCAGAAGGTCTATGCCGTCCTCTTTTCATGCCAATTTGTTCGCTCTGGCGCCCGCTCGCTGGCATTGCCAAAACATCGACGTTGCCGTGGTCCTAAGTAGTCATTGGGGACGTTCTTGTTTGACTAGTCGTTTAAGAACGTCCCCGATGACTATTTGAATTGCTAATTTGTGCGGGTTGTGGTTTTGTGACCTGCTGAAATTTAGGATACTGTACAACTGTACGTTAATTTGTCTTCGTAGTATATTGCTACCCGCAAAACTCAATACCATTGTGCTCTGAGACGCTAAAGCGCCTACGTACAATGGTTGTCGATAGTACGATTCGATTTAACGACAGGATGGATGGTCCAAGCGTGAGTCTCGGCAGCAAACTATCCAATGCAAAGGTGTCCTTTGCGATATTTAAGCGCGACATTAAGCGACTGCTTGTGAACCCCGTCGCCTTGGTGGTTACCCTTGGCGTGTGCGTTATTCCCTCGCTGTATGCCTGGTACAACATCGTGGCCAACTGGGATCCGTACGGAAACACCCAGGGTATCAAGATTGCCATCGCCAACAACGATCGGGGCACCCAAAACGACTTGGTGGGCGAGCTCAACGCGGGCGACCAGGTTGTCGATCAGCTCAAGGAGAACGATCAGCTGGGCTGGACCTTCGTCGATTCGGCGTTCGATGCCAAGGAGGGCGTCGAGAGCGGTGAGTACTATGCGGCCATCGTAATCCCCAAGAACTTCTCGGATAACCTGGTTTCGATGCTCGACGGTAACTACCATCAGCCCAAGCTTACGTACTACGTCAATGAGAAGAAGAGCGCTATTGCGCCCAAGGTTACCGACACCGGTGCAAGCACCATCGAGGAGCAGATCAACTCGGAATTTGTCTCCACGGTGGGCGAGACCGTTGCCAGCATTGCCAAGGATGCCGGAGTCGATTTAAAGGACAAGGCAACCCAGACTCAGGATTCGTTGGCAAGTTCTGTCTCCGAGGCATCCGATACCTTGGGCGAGGTGCGCGATTCGATTGGCGACATGAATGCCGCCATCGATAAGACGAGTGGCGCTATCGCCTCGGCTGATGCGGCACTTGCCGGCATGCAGGGTCAGGCGCCGTCACTGACGCAAGCGATCTCTCAGGGCAACGACCTGCTGGGTGAAGCTCGCACCACGGCGGGCAACTCTATCGCCTCGCTCTCCAAGGCGCTCTCGGAAGGCAGCCTTGCGCTCACCAAGACGTCGGCCTCCGCGAACGCTGCCATCGGCAAGCTGACGGGCACGGTCACATCTACGACCACCCGTATCGACAACTCGCTCGAGTCTCTCCAAGCGACGATGGACCACAATAAGGCCGTTATCGGGCACTTGGAGATTCTCGCCAATGACACGTCGACAGGTTCCGAGGAAATTGACGCGCGCATTGTATCGACCATCAATACGCTCCGTGAGCAGAACGAGAAGTTGCAGAGCATCAAGGACGGTCTGTCCGCGCAGTCGAGCGCCATGGCGAATGACGCCGCGGCTGTCTCGGGTGCCAGCGACGCTATCAATAACGCAATTCAGACCGGTGCGACCAACCTTGGCCAGGCCCAGACGGACCTGGGTCAAAACGCGCTGCCGAAGGCCTCGAGCGCGCTTGATTCCTTTGCCGCCGTCTCGGGTGATTTGACGGGTATCGTATCTGGCCTCACGCCCACGATTGCAAGCGCGCGCGGTACGCTTTCGCAGCTTAACGCTACGCTCGGCCAGGCCAAGACCACGCTGTCCCAGACCGATTCCTCGCTTGCCAAGGTCCAGGACAAGCTCGCAACCGCCGCCAACGACATCGCGGCGCTACAGACCTCCGAGTCCATGGGCGAGCTGGCCGATCTGATGGGCGTCGACGTCAATGACGTCGCAGACTTCATGGCATCTCCGGTTGAGCTCGCGTCCAAGTCGATCTATCCGGTTAAGAGCTTCGGCTCGGGGATTGCCCCGTTCTATACCAACCTGGCGCTTTGGGTGGGTGGCTATGTGCTCATCGCCATCTACAAGCTCGAGGTCGACCGTGAAGGTGTTGGCAGCTTTACGGCGCGCCAAGGCTACTTTGGCCGCTGGTTGCTCATGGTGATCCTGGGCGCGTTGCAGGCCATCATCGTTACGGTGGGTGATCTGGTCATTGGCGTACAGTGCGTCAACCCGCTGCTGTTCGTGCTGGGCGGCATCGCCATCTCGTTTACGTACGTCAACATCATTTACGCGCTGTCCACTACGTTTAAGCACATCGGCAAGGCAATCGGCGTCATTCTGGTTATCGTGCAGATTCCGGGTTCATCGGGCATGTACCCCATCGAGATGATGCCTGGCTTCTTCCAGTGGCTGCACCCGCTGCTGCCCTTTACCTACGGCATCAATCTGCTGCGCGAGACGGTCGGCGGCATGTACTCGTTTAACTACCTGTTTAACCTGTGCATTCTGGGCGTGTTCTTGATCGTGGCGCTCTTTATCGGCCTGCAGCTGCGTCCGCTGCTGCTCAACCTTAACCTGCTCTTTGATAAACAGCTCTCCACGACCGGTATGATGATTTGCGAGTCCAACGACCTGCCGCGCCAGCGCTACTCGCTGCGCACGGCCATGCGCGTCATGCTCGATTCCGATTCGTACCGTCGCGAACTGCTCGATCATGCGGTCGCCTTTGAACATCGCTACCCGTACTACATCAAGGGCGGTTTTGCCGCCGTGGTGGGCGTTCAGGTCCTGCTCTTTGTCCTGTCGACGGTTCTCGATATCGACAATAACGGCAAGATCATCCTGCTTGTCATTTGGATCATCTCGGTTATTGCCATCTGCGGCTGGCTGATCAATATCGAATATATCCGAGCGAGCCTCAATACCCAGATGCGCATCTCGGCGCTTTCGGATGAGGACCTGCGTCGCGAGATGCGCGAACACACGGCCGCCATTCCTGCCGCCCGCCACATGTTTGGCCTCAACGCCAGCGAGCGTGGTGCCAAGGGCGGCGATCAGTCCACGGGCCGTTTGCCGCATATCGGCTCGCACCATAAATCTCAGGGCAGCGACAGCACAGCCACAAATGATGGAGATACCACCGCGCTTGGCAAGCACTCCAAAGGAGGTGAGGCATAAATGAAGAACATCCTGCATCTGTTTAAGCGCGATGTCCAAAACGTGTCTCGCTCCGTGATCGGCTTGGTTGTCGTGATGGGCCTCATTATCGTACCGTGTCTGTACGCGTGGTTTAACATCGCCGGCAGCTGGGATCCGTACGGCAACACCGGCAATCTTAAGATCGCCGTGGTCAACACCGATGAGGGTTACGAGAGCGATTTGATCCCCGTCGAGGTTAACGTGGGCGAAAACGTGACCGCCACCCTACGCGGCAACGAGAGCTTCGATTGGGTTGTGCTCAACAATCGCGAAAAGGCTATCGAGGGCGTTAAGTCGGGCGCGTACTATGCTGCCGTCGTTATCCCCAAAACGTTTAGCGCTGACATGATGACGCTTTTCTCGACCGACGTGAAACACGCCGATATCGAGTTTTACGAGAACCAGAAGGCCAACGCCATTGCGCAGATCGTGACCGAGAAGGGTTCGAGTGCCGTTCAGAGCCAGGTTAACGAAACTTTTACCGAGACCATTACGAGCATCGGTCTTAAGACGGTGTCCAGCCTGCTCGATTACATGAGCACCGACCAGGTCAGCAACTTTATCGCCAACCTGTCCTCGACGCTTGGCGATTCGATTGAGGACCTGCGAGACGTTCAGGCAAATGCTTCGTCGCTGGCGGGCATTTTGAGCTCCACGTCCGATTCGCTGACGTCGGCGAGCGGCATGCTCAAGCAGACCGGTGCCGTCGATGAGTCGACAAAGCAGCTCATGGAACATGCCAAAAGCGGCATCGATGATTCCAAAGAAGCGCTTAAGGCGGCAAACGATGCCATCGATGCCGCAATCGATGGAAGTGCGGGTTCGTTCGACAATGTGTCTGCCGAGCTCGCGAAGGCGTTCGACACCGCAAACCAGCATGTCGACCTTACGGTGTCCCAACTCAACGATGCCGCTGCGGCCCTCAATGCGCGCGCCAAGGATATCGATGCGATGGCCGATCAGCTCCGCAGCCTTGCCGACCAGGTGAGCGATGAGAATTTGAAGGACGGCCTCAAGTCCGCCGCGACGTCGCTGGGCAGAATCGCCGTTGAGTACCGCAACAATGCCAAGGATCTGGCGGCTACCGCGAAGTCTCTCTCCGATAGCATGGCCGAGGTCAACAACTCGCGTGCCGAGGTCGATCAGGCCATCGCTGATGCCAAGGCCGGCATCGCGGGTGCCAAATCCGATTACGATTCCACGTTCTCGGTTAAGGCCAAGGAGCTCAAGAAGACGGTTTCGGGCATTCTGGACTCGCTTGATGGCATCTCGGGCGACCTGGATAGCGCCGTAGGCGGCCTCACCGATGCATCCGGCTCGTTGGCGAAGGGCCTCTCCAAGGCCGCCAAGCTGGTCAACAAGGCTTCCGATCAGCTAGGCGAGGCGTCGGACAAGATCAGTGCGTTTAAGGACGAGCTCGACGGTGCCTTGATGTCGGATGACCTCGCTACGATCAAGACGATGATCGGCAATGATCCCGAGGGTCTGGCCGTGTCGCTTTCCGGCCCCGTCGCGCTCGATCGCAAGCCGGTCTATCCGATCCGCAACTACGGTTCGGCCATGGCACCGTTCTACACGATTCTGTCGCTCTGGGTCGGCTCGATCGTGCTGGCGGCCATGATGAAGGTCTCGGTTGACGATGAGCTTATCAACGAGCTCATCCCCGTGCGCTTGCACGAGATCTACCTGGGCCGTTACCTGTTCTTTGGCGGTCTGGCCCTGCTGCAGGCAACGCTCGTGTGCGCGGGCGACATCCTGTTCTTTGGCATCCAGTGCGACGACCCGCTGCAGTTTGTGCTGGCGGGCTGGGTCGCGAGTCTCGTGTTCTCCAATATCGTCTACACGCTTACGGTTTCGTTTGGCGATATCGGCAAGGCGCTCGCCGTCGTGCTGCTGGTCATGCAGGTCGGCGGTTCGGGCGGCACGTTCCCCATCGAGATGACCGGCCCCGTGTTCCAGGCGATCTATCCGTTCCTGCCGTTTACTCACGGCATCAACGCCATGCACGCCGCTATGGCCGGTGCCTACCATATGGAGTATTGGATTGAGCTAGGCATTCTGGCGAGCTATCTGATTCCGTCGCTGGCCCTGGGCGTCGTCTTCCGCCGCCCGGTCATCAAAGCCAACGACTGGATCATCGAAAAACTGGAGTCAACCAAATTAATCTAGTTACGCGGTTTTACCAAACCGCGTAACGGCTCGACGCTGCAAACGGCCCCAAGCGGCAATCTGACGTTCAATTTCAAGGGCGCGACCAGAAGGTCAGCGCCCTTTCATTTCACGTCACCTTGCTCGCTTGGGGCCGTTTTCGCTGACGTTGACGGAACATCGAGGTTATTCAAATCGGTACTTTAGTGGGCTGGATTGCGATGCAACGCCGGTTGTTGCTACAGTAGCGGGGCGTGCCGGGGGTCCGGTGCGCCCTGCTTTTATTTGACCATGAGGCGGCACGCAGCCATGCGCGTGCGGACACCACGCCCAGTTTGAGTGTGAGGATGTTCCATGGCCCAATACGCTGCCAACGAAATCGAAAACATGCCCGATAGCCCTGTTGCTCGCGAGGACCTGGGCGCGGGCGGCACCTCCCGTGGTGCTGGTGCTCGTTCGCCGTTGTTCTGGAAAGTTCTACTGCTTTCGGTGGCGATTATCTGGGGCTACTCCTTTACCACTATGAAGGACGCGCTCGACACCATTCCGGTGTTCGAACTGCTCTATATTCGTTTTCTTCCCGCGGCGCTGGTCATGCTTGTTATCTTTCGCAAACGCATCGCCGCCCACCTTAACGCTCGCAATCTGATTGTCGGTCTGAGCATGGGCGCGCTCATGTGGGCAGCCTATGCCTTGCAGACGGTCGGTCTGGCGCACACCACAGCGGGCAAGAACGCGTTTTTGACGGGAACATACTGCATCCTCGTGCCCTTTGCGAGCTATTTTCTGAGCGGCGAAAAACTCACCCGCTATAACCTGGGCGCGGCACTGCTGTGCTTGGCGGGCATTGGCTTGGTGGCGCTCGATAGCGTCGAGTTCAACATCGGTGATGCCATCACGCTGGGCGGTGCGGTTTTCTTTGCCATTCAGATGTCGGTGACGGCCAAGTACGGCCGAAAGATGGACATCAACGTCATCACGTTTTGGATGTTTGTGGGCAATGGCGTCTTGAGCCTTATCTCGTCGCTGTTGTTCGAGACCCAAGCGCCCGCGTCCGTGTGGACGCCGAGCTTTATCGGCGTGATGGCCTTTCTCTCGATGGGCTGCACGTGCGTGGCGCTGCTCATCCAAAACGTCGGCTTGGCGCACGTCCCGGCCTCGACGGGCTCATTGCTCCTATCGATGGAGTCCCCCTCGGGTGTGTTGTTTTCGGTGCTGCTGATGGGGGAGGCGCTCACTTCGCGTCTGCTCGCCGGCTTCGTCCTCATCTTCTTGTCGATCATCTTGAGCGAGACACATTTCGATTTTTTGCGCCGAAATAATTGAGCACAATTGTAAACAACTTGTTGCGCCGCCCTCCTGGGGCGGCGTTTTTTATGTAACGCCCTTACAGTTATGCCTTGCACTTTAGACTATCAAAGTGTTTGCTGCACAAATAATACTGGAGGGCATCTATGGCACCAGCTCAGTCCAATCTTCAACCGCAACCAGCGCCCAAGGCCACCCAGGCAGCGCAAGCCGCTATCGGTGACGGTCTTGTTGCCGAGGCTCAAGCTTTTGCAGACAAACTTGCTGCGTGGCGCCACGACCTGCATCAGACGCCCGAGTTGGGTAATCGCCTTCCGCAAACCTCTGCGTATATCCAGGCACGTCTGACCGAGATGGGCATCCCGTTTGCCACGCTCGTCGACGGCTCCTGTGTTGTGGGCCTTATTGGTGCTGGTGCGGCCGTGGCGGCCCAGGGCAACGGTATGTGCACGGACGATCAGGCCGGCACGGTCATCATGCTCCGTGGCGACATGGACGCACTGCCCGTCGCGGAAGAGTCGGGCGAGCCTTTCGCCTCTGTCAACGGCTGCATGCATGCTTGCGGCCACGATATGCATGCGACGGCCCTGCTTGGTGCCGCCCACCTGCTCAAGGCCCGCGAGTCCGAGCTTGTCGACGCCAACGCCACAGTTAAGTTGCTGTTCCAGCCGGGCGAGGAAACCTTTGAGGGTGCCCGCGCCGCCCTCGCCG
>USNA01000046.1 GCA_900555955.1 uncultured Collinsella sp.
CCGGAGCGGATTCTCGAAGCGAATACGCGGACTTCCTGTCACTGGCTCCATGAGAGTTTCGGGCTCTGTTTCCTTGTGGGACAGGGCCCGTTTCTTTTTAGCTAGGCGCCTACGTGGTCTTGTTCCATTTTCCCGTCACCTGCAATAACCAAGCAATGCTTGGTCGTTGGATATAGCTTTGTAAAAGAGAATGGAGTCAACAAAGCCAACGAAACGGAATCGCTGGCATCAGGTCTAGGGAAAGGAAGAAGACCATGATTCACTCTCTTTGCGACATTGCCGGCAGGGACAGGGCAACAGATAAGCCGATCATCAGCATCCGTGCCATGGATATGCAGGTGCAGCTGCTGCGCTATTTTCGCGATTATGGTTTGGATAACGATCCGGATTGGCGCGAGTCCCTCGATGCCATTCTCGAGTCACAACGAGAAGACGGTTGTTTTCCTCTGAGCAGCGATTGCCATATGCCCAGTGATGCACGTGTCGATTTTCTCTATCGACCTACGTACGCTTGCTGCCAGATCATGATGCGAGCCCTATTGGGTGGAAAGCTATCGGACGAGCAGGGGTAACGCGTCAAAACTGCCCTGTCTCGCGGCCTTGCTTTTTCCTGCGGGCGCGGCCTTAATGGCCACGGTATCGAAGATCTTGAGCGGCAGTGCGAGGACGTTGCCGATTTTGGTCATGCGGGGATTACGGAAATAGCTGAGCGTTATCCCATGCTGTGTCCCGAGTTTTTCTCCCTTATTAATAAGATTGGAGACGAATACGTTGAGCGAATCGCCAACGGGGATGTGATTTACTACTTTGGATCAAATCTTGCACAGAAGATTTTGACGGCGGCCGAGTCCCTGGGCCGGACCAATCTGTCGCTCGACAAAATCCAACGCTATCTTGAGATGGACTCGAAGAGAGAAAATCGATAGGTTAAAGATTAGAAAGGCGGGCGCCGCCAATGCTGCTTGGACAGTACATAAAAAGAAACATGCCAGATGCGGTCGAGCTCAACGATATGATTTCCCGTCCAGGCGAGGGATATGCTATTAGCCGGATGGAGGCTGCGCCCGTCGACACGGGGGCCTTGCGTATGCATATCAAGACGTATGCAAATGGACCCGATGGTCCATATTTGCAGGGACGCCTTGCGCTCTACCATCAGGTGCACGAGCTTTTTGCGCTGCTTGCAGCTGAGCCACCCAACAAAGGCATGAAGGGCTACGAGCTCAAGGATTCCTTTATTGGCGGTGAAGAGGCAGACCTGATTATGCTCACCGTTTCCCACGAAGAGCGCTCGCAGGAAGACATCGCCTATAACGTTTTGCTGTGCAGCAAGAACGCGGTGGGGGAACGTCGTGCCAGGATTCGCGATGGTGTGCGTATCGGCGGCATGTGCGTAGCCGAGGAGTTTGGATATCGCGGCGAGTTCAGATCTTCGGTACACCCGCTGGCGCTGCCGCTCAATTTGAGCGAGGTCTACGTGCTTATGGATGCGCTGGCTGCCTATGAGCGCGGATGCAGCCGGTTTGATCCCCATGGTAGGATGGCTCGGCGTGTTGCAGGCATGATCAAGCGCGAGCTGAGCGGTTACGCTAAGGAGAAACTTGGTCCGCGTTTGAAGGGGATGGGCTTTGCTCAGCTGGAAGAGGTTGACCCCATGTTTGTTCCTGATATTCCAGGGGATAAAGTGCCCGGGGGCGGGCCTTCGCAGGTTGCCAATTGGCTCTTATATGAAAAGGCTGGCCGCCGCGCACGGGTGTGTCTTGAGGACGGCAGGAGCGTGCAAGGGGTTATCTTGCCGCGAGCTGAGCTTGAGCGCTTCTTTGCGAGTCGTCCTCAAGCTGCGAGGGGCAATGCGGTCCAAGCGGATTCACGACCCAAGTGCGTCGTCTGGCGAAGCGACGATGACTACGACGTTATTGACTGGGCTGATGTCGTGGATGTAAGGCGAGAATAGATAAATGTCTCGATCTGTAACACGAAGGGGCGGAAAACCGTTCGTACTGTTACAGAAGGAGACATAAGCTGGGGTCTCTGCGTAATATCTCGATCTGTAACAGATAGGGGAGAAAATGTTCTCTAAATGTTACAGATCGAGACAAAGGCGGGAACGAACCCAGTCGTTTACCTTGAGCGTGGATAATCTGCCACTTTGGGTTCGAAGCCGTGCCAAAAAGAGGGAGATTATCCACGCTCGATTTCAAACGGGAGAAAATCCACGCTCGTTCGTGCCGGAAAAGTCCGATCGCGACCTATGTAATAGTGCAAGAGGGTCGTTATCGAAGGTCGATGCTCTAGGCGTACTCCACCGTGCCAAAGTGTTCCCTTGGGAAATGTCACCAGCGCAGCCAAATTCACCGTCCTTCATATCTAAACTCAGTAAAACCGCAGGTCAAAGGTATATAGATACGCCCGGCACCGTGTATCTAGAGGTTTTCGTTGACAGCCCCCAAGGTTGCATCGTATTATCTTTTTCGTTCGCGGGGGCGGCGGTCCAAAAGACCAAAGAACCTGCGGATACTTGAACGATTGGGAGTTTGCCCGAGTGGTTAATGGGGACGGGCTGTAAACCCGTTGGCTCTGCCTACATAGGTTCGAATCCTATAGCTCCCACCCGTCAAGTGCCTGTATAGCTCAGTCGGTAGAGCACTTCGTTGGTAACGAAGAGGTCACCAGTTCAAGTCTGGTTGCAGGCTCCATCCGGCGGTGTAGCTCAGTTGGTTAGAGCACACGGTTCATACCCGTGGCGTCACTGGTTCGAATCCAGTCACCGCTACCATAGGTAACACGGTGGCTTCTCAATAGTATGTTGAGAGGCCACTATGGTATAAAGGCAAAGTCCCGTCCGGGGACGACCTGTTAAGAGGAGGGCTTTATGGCCAAAGAGAAGTTTGAGCGCACTAAGCCGCATGTTAACATCGGCACCATTGGTCACGTCGACCACGGCAAGACCACGCTGACCGCCGCCATCACCAAGGTTCTCTCTGAGACCGAGGGCTGCAAGGCTGACTTCACTGCGTTCGAGAACATCGACAAGGCTCCCGAGGAGCGCGAGCGCGGCATCACGATCTCCGTCTCCCACGTCGAGTACGAGACTGCTGCCCGTCACTACGCTCACGTTGACTGCCCGGGCCACGCTGACTACGTCAAGAACATGATCTCCGGTGCTGCTCAGATGGACGGCGCTATCCTGGTCATCGCCGCTACCGACGGCCCCATGGCTCAGACTCGCGAGCACATCCTGCTCGCCCGTCAGGTCGGCGTTCCCTACATCGTCGTCTTCCTGAACAAGTGCGACATGGTCGACGATGACGAGCTCATCGACCTCGTCGAGATGGAGACCCGTGAGCTCCTCTCCGAGTACGATTTCCCCGGCGACGACATCCCCGTCATCCGTGGTTCCGCTCTGGGCGCTCTCGAGGGCGACGCCAAGTGGATGGACGCTATCCGCGAGCTCATGAAGGCCGTCGACGAGTACATCCCGACGCCTGCTCGTAACAACGACCTCCCGTTCCTGATGGCCGTTGAGGACGTTATGACCATCTCTGGCCGTGGTACCGTTGCTACCGGCCGTGTCGAGCGCGGTGAGCTCAAGCTCAACGAGCCCGTCGAGATCGTCGGCATCAAGGATACCCAGAGCACCGTCGTTACCGGTATCGAGATGTTCCGTAAGTCCATGGACTTCTGCGAGGCTGGCGACAACGTCGGTCTGCTGCTCCGCGGCATCAAGCGCGAGGACATCGAGCGCGGCCAGGTTCTCTGCAAGCCCGGTTCGGTTACCCCGCACACCAAGTTCACCGGCGAGATCTACGTTCTGACCAAGGAGGAGGGCGGCCGTCACACCCCGTTCTTCGATGGTTATCGTCCTCAGTTCTACTTCCGTACCACCGACGTTACCGGTACGGTCAAGCTTCCCGAGGGCACCGAGATGGCTATGCCTGGTGACCACATCACCATCGAGGGCGACCTCATTCACCCGATCGCCATGGAGGAGGGCCTGCGCTTCGCTATCCGCGAGGGTGGCCACACCGTCGGTTCGGGCATCGTCTCCACGATCATTGAGTAAATTAGCTCTTTGATTTAGCTGACTTAGAGAACCCGGCACTTATAGGGTGCCGGGTTCTTTTCTACGCGGGGCTTATTCCCCGCCGATTGCGCTTCGCTTGCCCTTAAGCCGAGCGTGAGGGATCGATTAGATCTCGCTGGCTTCATTGATGTGTTCCAAATATGAATGGATCCAGCGAGAACCAATTGATTCGAGGTTTTCATTGACAGCACTTACGTAGAGCTGATAAAGTACCAACTCGTGCCCGTACGGGGCGGAAATGAAAGGTTCAGGATAAATGCGTACTCTAGTTACTCTTGCGTGCACTGAGTGCAAGCGCCGCAACTATACGACCACCAAGAACAAGTCGAACATGCCTGATCGTATGGAGATCAAGAAGTATTGCCCCTGGTGCCGTCACCACACGCTGCACAAAGAGACTCGCTAGTCTCTAGTCACATACGCCAGTAGTTCAATTGGTAGAGCATCGGTCTCCAAAACCGAGTGTTGAGGGTTCGAGTCCTTCCTGGCGTGCCAGTCATTATTCCGTAAGCTCCCAATTGGGGGCTTACGGTTTACTCATGTATAAGCGCATTGCGCGGAGGTAACCCAAATGGCCAACAAGAAGAACAAGAAGAAGGCTCAGCAGCCGGCACCTGCCAACAACGCTGCCGCCAACTCCAAGGTTGAGGCCAAGAAGGCCGTTGCCAAGAAGAACGAGAAGGCTGCGAAGTCCAAGAAGAACGAGAAGCCTGGTTTTTTCGCCCGCACCAAGAAGTATTTCGCTTCGGTGAAGTCCGAGATGAAGCGTGTCACGTGGCCCGATAAGAAGGAGCTCGTGAACTACTCGGTCGTCGTTTGCGCTTCTCTGATCGTCGTCGGCGTCGTCATCGCTCTGCTCGATGCTGGCTTTGGCGAGGCTCTTGCTCTGTTCTCTGGATTGAGGGGCTAAACCATGTCTAAGCGTTGGTACGTCGTTCACACTTACTCTGGATACGAGAACCGCGTTAAGTCCGATCTCGAGCATCGCATCGAGACTATGGGCATGCAGGACCGTATCTTTGATATCGAGATTCCTATGGAGCGCGTCACCGAGATTAAAGAGGGTGGCAAGCGCGAGACCAAGGATTCCAAGATTTTCCCGGGTTATGTCCTGGTTCGCATGGAGATGGATGACGATGCTTGGACGTGTGTTCGCAACACGCCTGGCGTCACCGGTTTCCTGGGCGGCAATGGCAAGCCCGCTCCGCTTTCCCGCGACGAGTACAATAAGATGACTCGTCGTCCCGGTAAGGGCGATTCGCCCAAGCGTACGTCGGTTGATATTGAGGTCGGTACGTCCGTCCGCGTCACCGATGGCCCGCTTACCGACTTTGATGGCAAGGTCTCCGAGGTTAACACCGAGGCAGGCAAGCTCAAGGTCACGCTGATGATCTTTGGCCGAGAGACGCCGGTCGAGCTCGACTTTAACCAGGTCGCCGTCATCGCTTAAGTTTTCGTCCGTTCGCGCGAGCGTGCTTCTTCTGTGACTGCTCATCTCAGGAGTGCTTCTAACACGTGCGTGCTTACGATATAGCAAGTACTTCACACTCGTGATTCGAAAGGAATGACCATGGCTGAGAAGAAGGTTACCAACGTCATTAAGCTCCAGATTCCTGCTGGTGCAGCTAACCCCGCTCCTCCCGTCGGCCCCGCCCTGGGCGCTGCTGGCGTGAACATCATGCAGTTCTGCCAGGCCTTTAACGCCGAGACGCAGGACAAGAAGGGCGACATCATCCCCGTTGAGATCACTGTCTACGAGGATAAGTCCTTCTCCTTCATCACCAAGACCCCGCCGGCGGCTCACCTCATCAAGAAGGAGCTGAACCTCAAGTCTGGTTCCGCTAAGCCCCAGGCCGACAAGGTTGGTCAGCTCTCCCAGGAGCAGCTCACCAAGATCGCCGAGATCAAGATGCCGGACCTCAATGCCAACGACATTGACGCCGCCAAGAAGATCATCGCCGGTACCGCCCGTTCCATGGGCGTCACCATCGCTGAGTAGCGATTTCTTTAGGTAACGACGGGTGCTCCGACCGGGGCGCCCGTTAAATGTGTGCAATAGGGCACACGATACGATGTGGGAGGGCTCGCGCCCGTTTAACCACAGGAGGTAATGCACATGGCTAAGCATGGTAAGAGCTATAACGCCGCTGCCGAGAAGATCGACCGCGCCACGCTCTACACCCCCCTTCAGGCTGCCAAGCTCATCAAGGAGCTCGACACCGCCAAGTTCGACGAGACCGTCGAGGCCCACTTCCGTCTGGGCGTCGATACTCGTAAGGCCGACCAGAATATCCGCGGTTCCATCTCCCTGCCCCACGGTACCGGCAAGACCATTCGTGTTGCAGTCTTCGCCGAGGGCGAGAAGGCCCGCGAGGCCGAGGCTGGCGGCGCCGACATCATCGGTTCCGACGAGCTCGTCGCCCAGATCCAGAAGGGCGAGATCAACTTCGACGCCGCTATCGCTACGCCGAACATGATGGCCAAGGTTGGCCGCATCGGTAAGATTCTTGGTCCCCGTGGCCTCATGCCGAACCCTAAGCTCGGCACCGTGACCATGGACGTCGCCAAGATGGTCTCCGAGCTCAAGGCCGGCCGCGTTGAGTATCGCGCCGACCGCTACGGCATCTGCCACGTGCCCCTGGGCAAGAAGTCCTTCTCCGAGCAGCAGCTCGTCGAGAACTACGCTGCCCTGTACACCGAGATCCTGCGCGTCAAGCCCGCTTCTGCGAAGGGCAAGTACGTTAAGTCCATCTCCGTGTCTTCCACCATGGGCCCTGGCATCAAGGTTGATCCCGCTATCCAGCGCGACTTCCTGGCTGAGTAACTTTTAGTTACTGCCTGAGCAAAGCAAGCATTGCTAAAGAAACCCGGTTCTGTCTCGTGCAGGACCGGGTTTCTTGCTATCTCGGGCCAAAACCACCACAAAGGGGACAGGCACCTTTGTGGTGGTTTTGGCGCTTTGGCGTCAATGTTATGGCATCGCAGCGAGCCGGTTCCAAGTGCCCCAGGTCGCTCCGAAAGAGGAGCGACGCGTACTTTGGTACGCGAGCGACGGCTTGAGGGGCGAGATGGGGTGCTTGGGGCCGGCGCAGCGGCAAGCCTTAAAGGTGGTTACCAGGGGGTTCTAGCGGTTGAGGACTCGATAGCCTCGTGGCGCTTGGGGTCGCGACGCATGGTTTGCGGATTGTCGCTGGCATG
>USNA01000047.1 GCA_900555955.1 uncultured Collinsella sp.
CCACATCGCGGTGCGTGCGGATAGTTTCCTCGACGAGCTTTTTGCCGGTCACGTCGATAAAGAGGGGGACGGATGCCTTGAACACGCCCATCAGGCGGGGAACGACGAGGTTTCCGGAGCTCTCGGCAATGGCATTGTGGAACGCGGTGTCGGCGGCGGAGTAATCCTCACCGGCCTCGGCCAGGCGCTCGGATTCGTCGCAGAGCTCTTTGATACAGACGACCTGGTCGTTGGTTGCGTGCTCGGCCGCCATGCGTGCCATCCGCGGCGGTGCCACGGCCCTCTCGCACGTCAACGATGCCGGTTTTTGGATGTGCTCCTCGTTTCTGGAGATTGACGAGAAGACCACCCTCAAGTCCTGGACCGTTATGGAGACGCTTATCGGCCTTTCGGGTCTTGCCTGCGCCCTGGTGATTTCGTTCTTTGCCTAGTTCGCGTAGCTAAGCATCTTTTGCCGAGTGCATCGCTCGGTACCCATTTACACCTGATTCATTAACCAACGATTGGTACAACCGTTCAAATCAAAAGAGGAGAGCATCATGGACGAGAAGACCAAGGCACAGATTCAGCAGGAGGCAGCCGACCTGGTTGCCAAGCTGCAGCCGCGTTCCGGCAAGTTTCGCACCATCAGCCCCGAGATGGACCCGCTGCGTCTGGGCTCTGGCTGGTCCATCGAGGATCTGGACAAGCCGCAGGTCATTATCGAGTCGACGTTCGGCGACTCGCACCCGGGTTCTGCCGGCCTGTTTGAGCTGGTCGAGGAGGTCCGTGCTGGCGTTGCCGAGGCTGGCGGTCACGGTGCCCGTTACTTCTGCACCGATATCTGCGACGGCGAGGCCCAGGGCCACGACGGCATTAACTACTCGCTGCCCAGCCGCGACATGATCGCCAACATGATCGAGATCCATGCCAAGGCCACCCCGTTCGACGCCGGCGTCTTTGTCGCCAGCTGCGATAAGGGCCTGCCTGCGAACCTCATGGCCATGGGCCGCATCAACATCCCCTCCATCGTCGTTACCGGCGGTGTCATGGATGCAGGCCCCGACCTGCTGACCCTGGAGCAGCTCGGCGCCATCTCTGCCCGCTACGAGCGCGGCGAGATCTCCCGCGAGGAGCTTGAGTTTGCCAAGCACAACGCATGCCCCAGCTGCGGCGCCTGCTCGTTTATGGGCACCGCGTCGACCATGCAGGTTACCGCCGAGGCCCTGGGCCTTATGCTCCCCGGTACGGCCCTGCTGCCCGCCACCAGCTGCGACCTGCGTGAGTTTGCGCGCGAGGCCGGCCGTCAGTCCGTGTGGCTTTCCGAGCACAACCTGTGCCCGCGCGACATCGTGACCAAGGAGTCCTTCGAGAACCTCATCATGGTCCACGGCGCCATTTCCGGCTCCACCAACTCGCTGCTGCATATCCCCGCGATCGCCCGCGAGTTTGGCATCGAGATGTCCGCCGACGATTTCGATCGCCTGCACCGTGGCGCCCACTACCTGCTCAACGTTCGCCCCGCAGGCGAGTGGCCGGCGCAGTTCTTCTACTATGCGGGCGGCGTGCCGCGCATCATGGAGGAGATCAAGTCGATGCTCCACCTCGACGTTATGACCGTCACCGGCAAGACCCTCGGCGAAAACCTCGAGGACCTTAAAAACAACGGCTACTACGAGAAGTGCGGCCGCTACTTGGAGAAGTGGAACCTCAAGCGCGAGGACATCATTCGCCCGTTTGACCAGGCTTTTGGTACCGATGGCTCCATCGCCATTCTCCACGGCAACCTTGCCCCCGAGGGCGCCGTCGTCAAGCACACGGTTGTTCCGCGCGAGATGTTCCAGGTCACGCTTAAGGCACGTCCGTTCGACTGTGAAGAGGACGCTATCCACGCCGTCCTGACGCACGAGGTCAAGCCCGGCGACGCCGTCATCATTCGCTACGAGGGCCCCAAGGGCTCCGGCATGCCCGAGATGTTCTACACCACTGAGGCCATCGCCAGCGACCCCGAGCTGGGCGCGAGCATTGCCCTGATCACTGACGGCCGCTTCTCCGGCGCCTCCAAGGGCCCGGCTATCGGTCACGTTTCGCCCGAGGCTGCCGTGGGCGGCCCGATTGCCCTGATTGAGGAGGGCGACCTGATCCAGATCAACATCCCCGAGCGCTCGCTGTCCATCGTGGGCATCGCCGGTAAGGAGATGGAGCCGGCCGAGGTTGACGCCGTCCTAGCCGAGCGCCGAGCCGCTTGGAAGCCCAAGGCTAATCACTATACCTCCGGCACGCTCAAGTTCTTTACCGAGCATGCAGTTTCCGCCATTCAGGGTGGCTACATGGAGTAGCGCCCATGCGCATCAAATATCTCCTCTCATAGATGCGCGGCACAAAGAGCCCCGAGTTCAGCCACGTCACCGGGGCGCGTTGTTCAGCGCCGCTGGGGCGCTCCACTCAAACGACAAGAGACGTCTTACGCAAGCGCCCGCGTCCGTGGATAAAACCACGGGCGTGGGCGCTTCACTTTATTCCCAGCCCTTCCACACGTCAGGCTCGTAGCCAACGGTTGCCTGGCGGCCGTTGCGAACGATGGGCTCACGAAGAATCTGCTGGTTATCGAGCACCTTTTCGAACTTCTGGTCGGCAGCAAGATACTGTACGAGCGCAACCGTGTCGGCATCTTTCGCCTTTGGATCGATCACAGCGTCGATCCCGCCGACGGCGCGCGCCACGCTTTCGAGCTCGCCTTTGCTCATCCCCTTTTCCTTCAAGTCGATGAACTGGAACTTCACACGACGTTCCTTGAAATAGCGCTGCGCCTTCTTAGTATCGAAGCTTTTCTTCGTGCCGAATATCTGGATGTTCATACGTACCGTCTTCGCTCAATTCTCGTCCGTCCATGATACGACAAGGGAGCCGAGCAAAAACAGAGCAGGCGGAGATGGAGGAGGACGGCGACCGACCGTCGGCAAGAGTCGGCCGGATCGGACTGGCGCCCAGCGCGCGCCGGCGACACGCTCGCAGCTGCACACATAGCCGATGTACAAGCTCGCCGCGGCGTTCCCTCGCCCCGCGGTGTGGCGATAGAGAAGCACGCCACCCGTCAACGATGGCGCCTCGGTGAAGAAAATCAACGTCTGGGTTACATCCCTTGAAAGGGGCGAAGACGGCTGCTAGAATACCTCCCCGCTATGAAGGATTTGACCAAAGCATACATCGCAATTCGGCGGCCCCTGGTATACGGGGCCTTTCCTGTTGTTCCCCAAGTGCGCTCTGAGCAGCCGCTTTCTTCCTGTCGTATCTGATGCACGCATAGCACGTGCATGTTATTTCGCCCGTGGGCCGGCGCGCCTTCGGCGAAGAATCGAATAGATACGAAGGAAGCTTATGTCTGATAATTGTACGGTCGCGCCCGCCAATGGGCGCATTACCGGTACCCAGATCCGCATCGTCGCGGTCGTCGTCCTGGGTGCCTTCTTGGCGCTACTGAACCAAACGGTGATGTCGCCTGCGCTGCCGGTCATCATGTCCGATTTCGCCATCGATGCCTCGACTGCCCAGTGGATCATGTCCATATACCCGCTGGTGAGCGGCATCATGGTCCCCGTTTCGGCGTTCCTTATCGACAAGTTCAGCACCCGCGCGCTATTCTTCGGGGCGACGCTGGTGTTCGCGCTGGGCACGCTGCTGTGCGCCGCAGCCCCTGATTTCCTGTTCCTCATCATCGGTCGCGTGTTGCAAGCGGCGGGCTCAGGCGTGCTCATGCCGCTTGTCTCGGTGGTTCCCATGCTGGTGTTCCCCGTCGAGAAACGAGGAACGGCTATGGGCATGGCGGGCATCGTCATGTCGGCGGGTCCCGCGGTCGGCCCCGTCGTAGGCGGCGCGGTGATCGACACGTACGGCTGGCGCACCATGATCGGCGCCATCGTCCCCCTCGCAATTCTCGTGCTGGTGCTGGGCGTGTTCATGCTGAAAAACGTGGGCGAGCTGAAGAACCCCAAGCTCGACCTGCCCTCGGTCGTCCTCTCCACCATCGCCTTCGGCGGACTTCTCTACGGGTTCTCGAGCGCCTCGTCGATGGGTTGGGGCAACCCCGTGGTGCTCGGCTCGATCGTCGCGGGGGGCGCGGGCTTGGTGCTGTTCGTCTGTCGAACACGCAAAATCGAGGACCCGCTGCTTCAACTGGGCACGCTCAAGACGCGCGAGTTCCGCGTGGCCGCCATCATCGTCACGCTCATCAACGCCGCATGCCTGGTCACCAACACGCTGTTGCCGTTGCTGCTGCAAACCTCGCTTGGCGCTTCGGCCTTCGAAACCGGCATGGCCATGCTTCCCGCCGCGGCGGTGGGCATCATCATCAGCCCTATCTCCGGCGTGGTGTTCGACAAGTTCGGTCCGCGTGCCATCTCGATCGTCGGCCTGGCCCTCATGACCGGCGCCCTGTTCCTGCTCTCGCTTTCGACGGTAAACACGCCCATCTTGGTGGTTGCGCTGTTCTGCATGCTGCAGTCCGCCGGCCAGCCGCTCCGCGAAATGCCGGTGAACACATGGGGTGTCAATGCCTTGAAAAATGACATGATCGCCCACGGCAACGCCATCGCGAACACCGGCCGCCAGGTCGCCGGCGGTTTGTGCACGGCGCTCATCATCACGGTCATGACAAGCGTCACCGCGTCGGCCGGCGTCGATGCGAGCATCCAAGTAGCCACCGCCGTGGGCGCGGGCGTCGCTTACAAGGTGTGCGCGGCAATCGGCCTCGTTTCCCTTATCTGCGCCATATTCAGCGTGCGCACCAAGAAAACCGCACCGAAAACGAAGGAGGCATAAGCGATGTCCGAGATTCTGTCCGAGCGCATCCCGCTCGAGCTCGAGGGGACGCCCGTTTCGAGCATCATGATTGAAGAGCCGTTCACCTGCACGCAGGATTGCACGATTTCCGACGTGGTGCGCATGCTCGCCGAAAACGAGGTGAGCAGCATGCCCGTAATCGATGAACGCAACCAGGTGGTCGGGTTCATCTCCGACGGCGATGTCATGGGAGCCATCGCGCAGCATCGCGCTCACACCATCTTCACGGGCGGCGACGCGTCCATGCTGTACTTCGACGATCAGAGCCTTGAGCAGCGCATCGAAGACCTGAAGGATCGCTGCGTCATGGATTTCGCGACGCGCCAGGTAGTGTGTGCCCGTCCCGAGCAGAGCATCGCCCGCGTCGCCGCGCTGCTGGCGAAGAAGAAGTTCAAGAAGCTTCCTGTGGTTGATGACGAGGGCAAACTCGTGGGGGTCATCCGCCGCTCCGCCATCACCAAATACATCTTCGGCATCCTTTTCCAATAGGGGCAGGTCGCACTTGAGGCGAACATCTCGAGGCATCGAGCCAGCAACTGGACCAGACAACCTTGACACGCACGCGCTTTCCCTCGATGCTTCGGTAAGGGGAGCTGCGAAAATCGCAGCACGGGTGATCGGCGCCGCGCCCCCGAAGGCAAAAGCGAACACGGGAGCGATACGATGGGAAAAGTCCTGGACGAAGATTTGGTTTATGAGATTCTCTCCGTCGTGGCAGAGATTCCGGCGGGATGCGTCGCCTCGTACGGTCAGATAGCGCGCCTCATCGGCAGGGAGAAAAACTCTCGCCTGGTCGGAGCGGTGCTGAGCGAGGCGGATCGCTACGGCGATTATCCCTGCCACCGCGTCGTCAACCACGCGGGACGCCTCGCGCCAAACTTCCCCGACCAGCGAGCACTACTGACGGAGGAAGGAGTCGCCTTCCGAGACAACGGCTGCGGCGCCACGAAAAAACACCAGTGGAACGAGTAGCCAGGCAGCGTAGCGTCTAAAGGAGCGACGCCACGGGGAACGACCTGCGCCCCGCCGCCGGACAACCTATGGCAAAGTGACACGTCCCACAAAGAGCGGCGCACCAGTACGAGACACGACCGCGACGTAAAAAGACCCTATGATACTCGTAAGCATCTATCTGATTGCCCGCCTCGAGGTACCCAAAGAACGAGAGATGCCGAAACCCCTAGACAAAGAAAAAGGTCGGGAGCTTTTATGCTTCCGACCTGAAGTTTCATGGTCGCGGGGGGCGGATTTGAACCACCGACCTTCGGGTTATGAGGTCGCTACGACGTTGTTTCATTCAGACATTTCGACCCAAATTGAAGTCAATATAACTCCAGGTCATTTGATGTTTTCATAGATTTACGAAAGAAAAGTACGCGGAATAATTCGACCCAAATTCGACCCACAACGAGCTTGAAAGCGGTCAGGCGGAGCATTACCCTTGGGGTGTGACCCCACGCAGGGCCCACCACCAAGGGTAATGCCCACCCGCCCCAGTCCTTTGTGCCATTCCGCGCAACCGAGCGCGATTCTCAGGCACTTCAGGCAAGGAACACAATGAACGACCGACCTCTCGTCATAGGCAAAGGAACGAAGCAACGCCGCGACAAATACACGTGGCGCTACCGTCACAGCCTCGGCAAGGATCCGGTCACGGGCAAATACCGCTATTCGCCGTGGCAGACCATACATACCACCAAAAGCCGAGAGGTCGACGCCGCACTCGAAGCCTACAAGGCAGAACTCAACAGCGGCACCTACGTCCAAAAATCGAGGGACACCGTCGGCTCGTACGCAAAAAAGTTCCACGACAACCGCGAAGGAACCATCACGCCGCTCGCCTACTCGACATCCTACTCAATCGAGAACCGGACGCGCACATCACATGCGTGATGCTCATGCTCGACACCGACATGAGAAGGGCAGAAGCCCTCGGGATGACGTGGTCCGATGTCTCCGTCGAGAACAGAAGCATCCTCATTGAGCAGCAGTTCGCGGCCGATCGAAGCGTTCGCTCGCCCAAAAGCAAGAAAAGCGTGCGGAGGATCTCGATAAGCGAGACGCTGACGTCGTATCTCGAATTCTGGAAAAAGGAGCAGGCCCGCGAAATGGAAGCCTTCGGCCTGGAACAAGTCAAAGGCACTCCGCTCGTCCACTCATTCGAACGAACGAAAGACAGGCATCCCCAAGTCAACTTCATGGACCTGAATGGGTTTTCGCGCTGGTTCAGAAACTTCAGCGTCGAGAACGGGTTCGGCAAGTTCGAAGGCGTTCGAACATACCATTATGTGAAGGAAACTGTCGACGGGGAAACGATTTCGAAGCGTTATGAGCATAAAGAGTGGCTCGAATTGAGGGATTACCTCGGTGACGCATAATTTCTTTCGCAAATTGACAACCGCATAGCGGAACACGGCCCGC
>USNA01000048.1 GCA_900555955.1 uncultured Collinsella sp.
TCGGCGGCGTCTCCAACGATGTTTGGACCGAGCTCAACGAGGACGAGGGTTCGCATCCGCTGCTCAACCGCGCCATTAGCGGCCAGTACATGTCGGCTTCGACCATTAAGCCGCTCTCGGCGCTGGCTGGTCTTGAGTTTGGAACCTACACTTCAACGCAGACAACCAACTGCACCGGCTATTGGACGGGTCTGGGCAAGTCGTGGGGCAAGCGTTGCTGGCTTCAATCCGGACATGGTGTCATGACGCTGCAGTCCGGTATCGCCAATTCCTGCGACCCCGTGTTCTACGACATGGGCAAGGCGTTCTTTTATGACGAGCAACATCCCGAGGGCCTGCAGGAGGTCTTTCGTCGCTGGGGCCTGGGCAAGACCTGCGGCATCGACCTGCCGAGTGAGGGCACGGGCCGTATTCCCGATGCCGAGTGGAAAGAGTCTTACTTTACCGACGCATCTGCCGAGGACCGCAAGTGGAATGCCGGCGATATGACCAACATTGCCATCGGCCAGGGCGACATCCTGGTGACGCCCCTGCAGATGGCGTGTGCCTATATGGGTCTTGCCAACGGCGGCAAACAGTACGTGCCTCACGTGTTTTTGTCAGCCGTGTCGCGCGATGGCGACGGCGATGCCTATAAATACAACGGCAAGGGCAAGAAGAAGCGCCTGGAGGCCAAGATCAACAGCGATTCGGATTTGGCTCTTGTCCGCAACGGCATGCACGATGTGATTTACTCCGCGTCGACTTCGACCGCCGCGCACTTTAACTCCCTGACCCCTACGGTCTACGGCAAGTCCGGCACGGGCGAGAAGAGTGGCGAGGACGATTACGCGTGGTTTTGCGCCTACGCGCCGGCCGATGATCCCAAGTACGTGATTGCCACTGTCTTGGAACAGGGTGGCGGCGGCTCCGATACCGCCCTGCACGTCGTGCGCGATGTCCTCGGTGCGATTTATGACGAGCCCGACACGTCGACGGCCACGGGCGATTCCTCGGTTCGATAGGAGGTTGCGATGGACTTTTCGCCGGCGGACCTGTTCCGCTCAACCAAAACCGGCTCTCGCAGCAGCCTGGACCGCGTTAACAAGCAGCTCTCGGCCTCGCGCGGCACGTTCCGCCAGAAGGTACACATCGGCGTGCTGCTGGCTACCGTCGCGCTCGTTGCCTATGGCGCCATCATTATTTGGTCGGCGTCGCAGTTTAAGGCCGATGCCTCGTTCTCGCGCCACCTGCTGGGCATTGGCATTGGCGCGGTGCTGGCTGTGCTCGTTTGGCGCACCGACCTGCGTGGCATTTCCAACTTTTCGACGGCTCTGCTCGTCGTCGATCTCATCGTGATCTTCTCGCCTAAGATTCCGGGCCTGTCCTACACGGGCGGCTTGGGAATGACGGGTTGGATCAAGATTCCCGGTATCGGCCTGACCTTCCAGCCCGTTGAGCTTGCCAAGCTCATCACCATTTTCTTTATGGCCACGCTTGGCTCGCAATACAACGGCCGCATCGATACCGCCCGCGACTACATTAAGCTCTGTGGCATGCTCTCCGTTCCGTTCTTGGCCGTCGTCGCCATGGGCGACCTGGGCTCGGGCCTGGTCGTGCTGGTCTCGGGTGCCATCGTCATCTGCATGAGCGGTGCACGCCGCGAATGGGTGCTGTCGACCTTGGCCCTGCTGGTTGGTTTGATTGCGCTCATCTTGGCGCTCGACTCGGTCTTTGATTCGCTCCTTGGCCACGACGTGCTGATCAAGCAGTATCAGATGAACCGTCTGACAGTCTTCATCAACCCCGACAAAGCCGATTCGGATGATGCCTACAACCTGCAGCAGTCGCTCATTGCCGTCGGCTCGGGTGGCTTCTTTGGTAAGGGCCTGGGCCACGCGACGCAGTCGGCCGGTGGCTTTCTACCCGAGTTCCACACCGACTTCGTCTTCGCCTTCCTGTCCGAGACGTTCGGCTTCTGCGGCTCCTTTTTGCTCCTGTGCCTCTACGTGCTGCTGATCTTCTCGACGATTCGCGTCGCCTTTAAGTGCGAGTCACTGTTCTTGCGCCTGTCGTGCGTGGGTATCGTCGGCATGTGGGCGTTCCAGACCTTCGAGAATATCGGCATGTGCATTGGCATGATGCCGATTACCGGTATTCCGCTGCCGTTTATTAGTTTTGGTTCGTCGTCGATGATGATTCAGCTGCTGACGGTGGGTATCGTACAATCCATATGGCGGCATCGTTCGGGCGCCGCGTAACCGCTGGAGGGGTTTGCCATGAAGATTCCCGTAGATAAGTTGACCAGCGCTTTTAAGATGGGCGCGTCTGTTAAGAAGGATTCCGATACACCGGTGCGTGTCTCGGTTTACCTTGATTCGACTGCGTCTCGCTTTTTGGTCGAGACGGTGCGCGATGCCTTTGTGCCGCAGACGACTTCGGGCATTGTGCGTGTTGATCGCCTGGGGGAGGACCGTATCGTTCCCAAGGCCGATACCGACGTGGTGTTGGTCCTCTCGTGCGGATCCGACCGCCTGGAGAGTGCTGTGCAGGAGCTCGTGATTGCCGGCGCGCCCGTGTGCGTGCTTGCCGAGTCCGCCGTCGAGGTGCCGTTCGTTGAGGAATCTACGCCCATGCTCGGCGTGGTGGCGGCGACCGATAAGACCTATTTGCTCGAGACGCTTGCCCGCTGGATCCTCGATCGTACGGACAAGGAGACGGCTTTTGCCGCCAACTTTGCTTTTATGCGCATCGCGGCGGCAAATCGCATCATTACCTCGTGCGCGTTCACCAACATGGCGACGGGCGCCTTGGTGTTTTTGCCGGGTGCCGACTATCCCGTGATGGCGCTGGCGCAGGTGGGCATGCTCTTTGAGCTGGCGGCCATCTTTGGACGCGGCATAAAGCCCGAGCGCGGCTACGAGGTCGCGGGCGTGCTCGCCGGCGGTCTGGTGATTCGCGCCGTCACCCGCGTATTGGTGAAGCAGACGCCGCACATCGGCTTTGTCGTTAAGGCGCTTACCGCAGCCGCGGGTACCTATGGCATGGGCCGCGCGCTCGTGTCGCTCTACGAGCGCGATGTGGACTACAGCCGCGCCAACGAGGTCGCTGCTGCCACGTTCTCGCGCGTTCGCGACCTGGTGACCACGGTCGCCGGCGCTACTCGTCCCATGGGTCCCTTTGAGGACGCATCTGATCTCGCTGCTTAGGGGTTTCTTTTGCGCGCTGTGTACCAAGACTGTTTTCATTTGATTGAGCCCCTGCTCGCAAAGGTCGAGAAGCCGAGCCGCTATATCGACCATGAGTGGGGCACGCTCTCCAAGGCCGATGCCGACTATCGTTGCTGCATGATTTACCCGGATGTGTACGAGGTTGGCCTGCCCAACCAGGGTATTGCCATCCTGTACAACATCCTCAATCAGGCCGAGGGCATTTCCTGCGAGCGCGGCTATGTGCCGTGGCCCGATATGGGCGATGCCATGCGCGAGGCTGGTATCCCGCTGCTGTCGCTCGAGGGCGCAGCACCCGTGGCCTCGTTCGATATCGTCGGCATGCACGTGCCGCACGAGATGGCTGTCACCAACTTCCTCGAGGCCCTCGATCTGGCCGGCATTCCGCTGCTGGCGGCCGACCGCACCGAGGACGACCCCATCATCATTGCCGGTGGTCCCTCGGTCTATAACCCCGAGCCGTATGCAGCCTTCTTCGATGCCATCCTCATTGGCGAGGGCGAGGAGTCGCTGCTCGAGGTTTGCCAGCTGCATCGCCGCTTGCGCGACGAGGGCGTCTCGCGCGCCCAGATTGTCGAGCAGCTCGCGACGGTCGCCGGTACCTATGTGCCGTCTCTGTATGAGGTGCGCTATGACGAGCCCTGCTCGCCGCATGGCTACACCGTGCCGCGCGAAGGCAAGGACGTCCCGCCGGTGGTCTATAAGCGCGTCGTTGAGGACTTTGGAGCTACCAATCCGCTGTCGCAGTCGTGCGTGCCCTACGCGCAGCTCGTTCACGATCGCCTGTCGATCGAGATTCTGCGCGGCTGTGCCCGCGGCTGCCGTTTTTGCCAGGCCGGCATGACGTATCGTCCGGTGCGCGAGCGCTCGGCCGACCAGATTGTGTCCTCGGTGATCCAGGGCCTGGAAAAGACCGGCTACGATGAGGTGTCGCTTACCTCGCTTTCGACCACCGATCACTCCTGCATCCGTGATGTGCTCGGTCGCCTTAACCGCCGTCTGGAAGATACGGGCATTCGCGTGTCCATTCCCTCGCAGCGCTTGGATTCGTTTGGCGTGGATATGGCCGAGTCGGTCGCCGGCGAAAAGAAGGGCGGCCTGACGTTTGCCCCCGAGGCCGGCAGTCAGCGCATGCGCGACATCATCAACAAGAACGTGACCGAGGAGGACTTGGACCGTGCGGCCAAGGCGGCCTTCGAGGCGGGCTGGAACCGCATGAAGCTCTACTTCATGATGGGCCTTCCCGGCGAGCGCGACGAGGATATCGTGGCCATCGCCAACCTGGCCGACCATGTGCTCGAGCTTGGCCGCTCCGTGGTTCCCAAGGCGCGCCGCGGCTCCATCTCGGTGTCCATCTCGGTGTCGGTGTTTATCCCCAAGCACGCCACTCCGCACCAGGCCGCAGCCCAGCTCGATTACGACGACGTCAAGCGTCGCCAAAAGCTGCTCATCACGAGCGTGCGAAACCGTGCGGTCCGCGTGCACTACCACGATGCCGAGACCTCGCTCGTCGAGGCCGCGCTGTCCCGTGCCGGTCGCGACATGACGCCGGTCATCATGGACGCCTGGCGTGCGGGCTCGCGTTTTGACGCCTGGGTGGAGCATTTTTCGCTCGACAACTGGAAGTCGGCTGCGGCCAAAAACGGTATCGATCTCAACGAGCTCGTGCACCTGCCCTACGAACTGGACTGGCACCTGCCCTGGGAGCACGTGAGCCCCGGCTGCTCGCGCGGCTTTCTCGAGCGCGAATACCGTCGCTCGCTGGAGGGCGTCACGACGCCCGATTGCACCCGCACGTCGTGCACCGGCTGTGGAATCTGCCCCACGCTCCATGCCAAGAACGTATTGGTGGGTGATCGCGCATGAGTGAGCGCTTGACCGACAACCCCTCGCTCTTTAGGCTTCGCGTTCGCTATGGCAAGCGCGACCGTCTTAAGTACCTGGGCCATCTCGAAGTGATTCATACCATTGAGCGCATCGTACGTCGCGCGGGACTGCCCTATGCCGTGACGCAGGGCTTCTCTCCGCACATGCGCGTGGGCTTTTCGTCGGCGCTGCCCGTGGGCACGTCGTCGACCTGCGAGTGGTATGACCTGTTTATGACCGAGTTCGTCGCACTCGATGAGGCGTTTGAGCGCCTGGTCGCGGCGTCCCCTGCCGATTTGGCGCCTATCGAGGCCGCCTACATCGACGTGCGCACGCCGGCGCTGACGGCTCAGCTTACGCGTCTGTCGTACCGCATCGACTTGCACCTGGACCCCGAGGCCCCCGTGAGCGCCGACGAGGTGCGTCGCGCTGTCGATACGCTGCGCGCGGGCCACGGCATCGACTACGCGCGTGGCAAAAAGAGCAAACGCCTGGACCTTGACCACACTCTGGTGGGCTATGAGCTCACGGCAGGGGAGCGCCCGGACCATCTGGTGCTCATGCTCGACACCCATGCCGATAACGAGGGCTCCATGCGTCCGGAAATTTTGCTTTCTGCCGCTGATGTTTTGTTGCAGGGCTTGACCCCGGGCGTCGATGCACCTATTGTTTCCACCGGTATGCAAGACCTCGTGACCATCTGCTCCTACGATGTCGAGCGTCAGAATCAAGCATGCGAGGACGACGAGGGCCGACTCGTCAGCCCCATACCTGTGCGAACTTGTGGATTTGCTCCACATACTCGTTGACGGGGGTATTATCGCCTGCTACTATATTCGGCTGTTGCACTAACTGATGCATGAAGGGCAAGTAAACATGTACGCAATCGTTAACACGGGCGGCAAGCAGTACAAGGTCGCCACCGACGATGTCATCACCGTCGAGAAGATCGAGGGCAATGAGGGCGATAAGATCACCCTGCCGGTTATCTTCCTCAACGATGGTAAGAAGATCGTCACCGATCCCGACAAGCTGGCCAAGGCCAAGGTTACCGCTCAGATCGTTGAGCAGTTCAAGGGCGAGAAGCAGCTGGTCTTCAAGTTCCACAAGCGCAAGCGCTATCGTCGTCTGAAGGGTCACCGTCAGCAGCTCACCAAGCTGAAGATCGTGAAGGTTCAGGCTACCTCCCGCGCCAAGAAGGCTGTCAAGGCAGAGGCTGAGGCTGTTGCCGAGGCTCCCGTCGCCGAGTAGATTACACTCGTAACGAAAGAGTAGGTATACACAATGGCACACAAAAAAGGACTCGGTTCCTCCCGTAATGGCCGTGACTCCCGCGGTCAGCGCCTTGGCACGAAGCGCTATGCCGGCCAGACGGTAACCACGGGCACGATTCTCGTCCGTCAGCACGGCACGCACATCCACCCGGGTGAGAACGTTGGCCGTGGCAAGGACGACACGCTGTTCGCGCTGGTCGACGGTACCGTTGAGTTCCACAAGGGTATCAAGCACAGGGTCAGCGTACGCCCGCTCGCGAACGCGTAATTCACCCTTCATAGAGCACATATGTGGGAGGCACTTGAGTTTTAGGATTCAAGGGTCTCCCTCTTTTTTGTAGGAGGCGATTCTGTTGTCACAGTTCACCGATATCAGCCGCATTAACGTTTGCGGCGGCGACGGCGGAGCCGGGTGCATGTCGTTTAGGCGCGAGGCATTTGTTCCCAAGGGCGGCCCCGATGGCGGCGACGGCGGTCGGGGCGGCAACGTCGCGATTTCGGGCGGACCGACGTCA
>USNA01000049.1 GCA_900555955.1 uncultured Collinsella sp.
TGGTTCCCAAGCGGGAGCCTCAAACTGCGGCTTTACGAGCGTGCAGAATGCACCCGTAGGTGCCAGGCACGCCAGCACCGCATCGATAATGTTCGCGATGCTGGTAAACGAGACATCACACACAGCCAAGTCGATGGCGCCGGCATAGCCAAGCTCAGGCAGCTGCGTCACGTTTGTGCGCTCATGCAGCGTCACGCGATCGTCCTGGCGCAACGACCAATCGAACTGGGCGCGACCCACGTCCACCGAGACAACGGTCGCAGCTCCGCGCTTGAGCAGACAATCGGTAAAGCCGCCGGTAGAGCAGCCCACATCCAGACAGGCAAGGCCCGTCGGATTGATGCCAAACGCATCAAGCGCGCCTTCGAGCTTAAGACCGCCGCGACCAACATAGGGAATGCGCCCCTTCACGTGCAGCGGCAGCCCCGGGATCACCTTAAGGCCCGGCGAAGTCAAGCGCTCACCGCCACTCGAGACCAAGCCGGCCATAAGAGTGCGAAGGGCATCCGCGCGATCGGCGCAGATGCCCTGTGAAATCAGTTCGTCATCAAGACGCACGCGTTTCATGAATGCCATCAACCATTCGTATCCGGAGATGCGGCCTAGCTATCCTGGGATTCGTTTGCCGCATCCTCATCGTATTCCTGCTCGAGCTTGTCGGCCTCACGCGGCGTCAACTCAAACTTGTCGACCATATCGACCGCACGGGAGCCCAGCTCAATCGCTTCGTCAAACAAATCGAGCGAACGCTCCAAGGAGGTATCCTTGGAGCGAACGGTAGCGATAATCTGATCCAGACGGTCCGAGATCTCATCAAAGTTACGGACAGAACCCTCTGGCATGGCTACTCCTCGACGGAGTCGATGTCAGCCTCGGCGGCGTCCGCATCCTCGGCCAGCACGCCAGCCTCAACTTGGGCAACCGCAACCTTGGCGGCAGCCTCGGCAGCCTGCGCCTCCTCGCGAGCGCGATCTGTTGCCAGCAGCTCCTGGTACAGGTCCTCGCCCGGTAGCTCCTCGCTGCGAGCGATCTTGCCCAGCACGCCGTTGACGAACGACGCGGACTGGTCGGTGCCATAGGCCTTGGCAAGCTCGACAGCCTCGTTGATCACGATGGCGTCCGAGACCTCCTCGTCGGTGAGGAAACGCATCTCGTAAACGGCGATACGCAGCAGGTTGCGGTCGGCGCCGGGCATGCGCATAAGATCCCAGTTCTTGGCAACAGAGCGCAGAGCACAGTCGATGCGGTCGATATGCTCATAGGCACCGCGGCACAGCTCCAGCGCATAGGGGTCGAGGGGACCCTTCGAGATCAGGAAATCACCCTCGAGGACGCGCTCGAGCGGGCTGTCCGTGGCCTCGGCCTGGAACAGAAGCTGAAGCGCCTGACTGCGGGCAAGCGTGCGCCCGCGATAAACCTTAAGGCTCAAAGGTTACTCCTTGGGGAAAACGAGGCCGTCGATGCAAACGTCAACGCGCTCGACCTCAACGCCAACCTGGGCATCGATGGCGGCGACCACGGCGGCGCGAACGGCCTCGGCGAGTTTCTTGAACGGATAGCCAAAGAACACCACGACACGCACGGTGAGTGCGAGCTTGTCGCCGATGACCTCGGCCTCGACCGCCGGCTCGGAAGCCGGGGCCTTGGACGAGAGCATCATGGAGACAAGGTTGGTGGCAAGGTCCTTGACGCCAACGGAGGCGATGCCCTCGACATCCGACACGGCGCGCGAAACGATGGCGGTCAGAACATCGGGCGAAATGCCGATGCCGTCAATCTTGATTTCCTGGGGCATGAGTCCTCCTAGAAGAGTTGGTGCTAGACGCGGGAGACGAACTTGCCGTCGCGGGTGTCAACCTTGATGACCTCGCCCTCGTTGAGGTACATGGGGACCTGGATGACAGCGCCGGTGTCGATCGTGGCCGGCTTGGTGGAACCCTGGACGGTGTCGCCCTTAAAGCCCGGGTCGGTCTGGACGATGGTGGTCTCGATGAACATCGGCGGAGTCACGCCCATGAGCTCATCGTCGGCGAAGAGCAGCTGGCAGATGTCGTTCTCGCGCAGCCACTTGGAGTTCTCGCCCACCATGTCCTCGGGAACGGGAACCTGCTCATAGGACTCGTTGTCCATGAAGATGTAGTCGGTGCCATCGTTGTAGAGGTACTGGAACTCACGGGTGGTGAGCATGACGCTCTCGAACTTGGTGCCGGCGTTGCAGGTGTTCTCGACGACGCGGCCGCTCTTGATGTCGCGGGTCTTGTAGCGCACAAACGCGCCGCCCTTGCCCGGCTTGACATGCTGGAACTCGACGATGGTGTAGACCTTGTCCTTGATGCGGAGACCGAGGCCGTTCTTGAAGTCGGCGGTAGAAATGGTAGGCATAGCGACCTTTCTTGTTATGGGCAGAACGCACAAGCGTCCAAATTACATACGACAGAAATTATACACTTGCAGACAGCGCCTGCAGCGAGCGCATAAAAAGAGAACGCGGGGCGTCCGAATTGCTCCGGACGCCCCGCCCAAAAATCTATCGAAATGGGCTAGCAGTCGATGACGTGCAGGTCGTGCGGGGTCTTGGTGAAGGGCTCGTAGCCGTTCTCGGTGACGACGCCGTAGTCCTCCAGGCGCACGCCGCCCACACCGGGCAGGTAGACGCCGGGCTCCATGGTAATAACCGAGCCGACCTCAATGATGTTCTTGCTACGGTTGAAGTTGGGCAGCTCGTGGATGTCGATACCAACGCCGTGGCCCAGGCCATGGTTGTAGTAATCGCCATAACCGGCATCGCCGATGATCTTCTTGGAAAGCTTGAAAATGTCGTTGCCCTCGACGCCCGGATGGATGGCGGCGACGCACTCCTCGTGCGTACGGCGCACGAGCGCGTACAGGTCGAGCTGTTCCTGGGTAGGCTCGCCCATCACGACAGTGCGCGTCATGTCGGAGCGGTAATCGCAGTAGCCCGCGCCGTAATCCATGAGGACGAAGTCGCCCTTCTCGATGACACGGTCACTCGGCACGGCATGCGGGTTGGCGGTGTTGGGACCGCTCGCCACAATGGAGCCGAAGGCCAGGCTGTCGGCGCCGTTGGCGAACATAAAGTTCTCGAGCTCGTTGCGAACCTGCTTCTCGGTCATACCGGGTTTAATAAAGCCGAGCATATGCTGGAAGGCGGCATCGGTGATCGACTGCGCATGGCGCATGAGCTCGATCTCCTCGGCATCCTTGATGGCGCGCATCTTGCGGATGTCGTCGTGCATCAACGGCAACATGCAGGCGACAGAGCGGTCCTCCAGGCCGCGCTGAATGCCCTGGTAGAAATTAATCTGCATATCGTCCTCGACAGCGCAGACGCGGCACTTGTTAGCCACAATCTTGCCGGCGACCCAACCGGAGATGGTGCCTTCGTCCATGTCGTAGACCCAGGGGCTGCCGGCGGGCGTGTTCTCCTCAAAGCTGTTGAGGTAGCGCGAGTCGGTGTGGAACAGGCACTGGTCGACCGTAATAAACGCAGCGTGCGGGAACTCGAAGGTGTAGTCGAAGACGCCCTTCACGCCCGTAAGCCAACGAAGGTTGGCCTCGTCGCGCACCACGATGGCGTCGTAGCCACGCTCGGCCATCAGGGCACGGACACGCTCGATACGACCGGCAGGACCGGCAGCAAACTCAGACATGCAGATTCCTTTCTTGTTGTCTCTATATAGACGGGACGGGTCTCAATCGAACGACGGAATCGCATGCGATCCGCAACCGATTGAAAACCCGCCCCTCAACATGATACGAAAGACAATGGATGTCAATAAATCTTAGAGAAGTTCTTTGCGAGAAGCCAAATAGGCGTGAGCATGGCGCTCAAGAACCTCGTCCTCGACGCTCGTTAGGCGAATGGCACCGAGTGCTGCGGGCAGCGGCAGCATGCTGCGATTCGAGCGAGCGAACTGCTGCTTGCGGAACTCCTCGATATATGCGACAGGCTCCAGGTCGAAGGCAAGTTCCTCGATACCAAAGTCCTCCAGACAGTCATCGACCTCAAAGACGTAATCGATATCGAAGTCGCAGGCGTCATGTGCTAGGCGCGCCTCAAAGCGCATGCCCTCGGACAACAGCTGGTAGGCAGGGACCTGCGAAGCGGCATCGCCCAAGCAAGCGCGCAAGGTACGCTCCCCCGTCTTGCCAAAATCGAGCGCATGGCGGGCGCTCGGGTTCGTGGCCATCAGTACGTCCTTGCGAGCAGTCTGAGACCATTGAACGGCATTGACGAGCGCGACCTCCTCGCCCGCGAGAATCTCGGGGACGGTCTCAATAAACTGATTCCAGCGGGACTTGCTGCTCGAAAGCATGGTGCCAACAAGTACCGCATAGCCGAGCTTGAGGTCCTCGGGGTCCGCCTCGCGAACAAGGTCGAGGTCACACACGACCAAGCCCGGTTCGGGACGGAACGCGATGGCGGGAAGCGCACTGGCCGACGAGGCGACAAGCGGCTTCATGGTCGTCGCGACCGTGAGCATGGCGTCGAAGGTCGTCGGCAGCAGCGCGCACTCGGTTCGGCCACACCACTGGTTGGCGCACCAGCTAACAACCGAGCAGGTTGCGGCATCGCCAACGGCGACAACCAGATCGTCGCAGGTAATGCCGTTGGCAGATAGGGCGCCAAAGATCGCATCGGTATCAGCAAGCGTGGCACCAGCAGGCGAAACCTCGAGGGGGAGCTGTGACATGACAAAACCGGCGTCGACCAGCGCATGCTCGACGACCTCACCAAAACGCTCTGACGTGGCGGTGTTCCAAACGACCATCGCGCGCTTAGGCTTGCCCACAGCCGAGGAAAACATGCGCGACAGCTCATCGAACGCGCCCAATCCGACGCGGACATCGACACTGCGGTTTTGGAAATTGATCAGTTGACGGCGAATCATAGCAGCCCACGCTCCAAAAGCATCTCGGCACAAAGGTAGGAAACGTCCTCGAAGGACTTGTTGCGAATATCAAGGGTAAGGTCGGCGGCCTGGCGATACAGCGGACGGCGATGCTCAAACAGGCGCGCGGCATGCTCGGGAGAGCGAAAATCGGGGCGCGTGTCGGACCGACGAATCTGGCGAATCGAATCCTCAAAGTCGCCCTCGAGGTACACGCACGTACCCATTTCGTGCATCAGCTCAATATTCACCGGTGTCTCGACGATACCGCCCCCGCACGAAACCAACAGGCTGCGCTCACTTTGGAGCGAACGGAGCGCCGAGGTCTCGAGCTCGCGAAAACGACCCTCGCCCTCGGTCTCAAAAATCTCGGTTACCGACTTGCCGCAACGGCGCACGACCAGGCGGGCGGCATCGATAAAACGCCGCTTGAACATAGTGCCGACGTTGCGCGCGAGCGTCGATTTGCCCGCGCCCAAAAAGCCGATAAAGAAGATATGGTCGCAGCCGTGTTTGGTGTGCTGGGACATAGCGAGACCTATTCCTCGCAGTGAAGGTCGCGCAGGGCCCGGCGCTCAAAAATACGGAAGATCTGCGTATACCACAGGTCCTGCGTCGCCTGCGGCTTTACCAGGATGGTATCGACGCCGGCGAAATTGCCGCTCCACACGTCAGTGTAGAGCTGATCACCGATCAGCACCGCCTCGTCGGCCGAGGCGCCGAGGCGCTTAAGACCCGCCTTGAGGGCAAACGGCGCCGGCTTCATGGCGTGGCTGATGGCCTCGAGTCCCAGCTCGCGTGCAGAGCTCATGACCTGGTCGCGATGCCAGTTGTTGGACACCATGCACAGCTTAAAACCTTTGGCGCGGGCGGCGTCGAGCCAAGCGGAAACCGCGGCGGGAACCTGCTCGGGGGCGCGCGGCACCAGGGGGTTATCGCGATCGAGCAGAATGGCGCGTTTGCCGTCGGCCCACAGGGCATCAAGGTCGATGCGATCGACCGAGGCAACGTAACGTTTGGGGCTAAAAATCCTCATGCTAATTCCAAGACTGTTGATGCTCTTCGTAGGTTTGCGAGAAGTACTCCTCGTCCTGCGTAATGTAGAAATACAGATCATCGGAGTCGGTCGGCTCAAGCGTGGCCTTGAGCGCCTCGAGCGACGGAGAGCAGATGGGCGTGGGTGGCAGGCCCTCGTGCTTATAGGTGTTATACGGACTATCGCTCTGCAGGTCGTCGGCGGTAACCTCGCCACCGGTGACATACATCATGGTCGCATCGCTGTTGAGATAGCGCAGACCGTCGAGCTTGCCGGCAAGACGGTTGTAGAAGACCGAGGCCACGTGCGCACGTTGGTCGGCGTTGAGACCCTCGCGCTCAACGATAGAGGCCAAGTTGACGATGTCGTAGTCGGACATCTCCACACCGTAGCGTTCCTTGATCTTGGCTTCGCAGCTCGCAAAGTCAAGCGACTTGTACTCGGTCTTAAACTGATCGAGCATAGCGCGAATCACGCCATCGGCCGTCGGCGAATCACCCAGCGAATAGGTCTTGGGGAACAAGAAACCCTCGAGCGAGTCGTTGGCGGCGCCCTTAAGGAAGCTATAGTCGTCCACGTAGTTGGAGGCCTTGGCCTGGTTGAGGAAGTCTTCCTTAGAGATGCTGTCGTAGGCCTGGGCCACACGGTCGGCGACTTGATCGACCGTCAGGCCCTCAGGGATAGTCAGCGCATTGGAGCCCGCGTTGGGGCCTTCCATGAGCTGCTGAACAACCTTGGTCGCATCCATGAGTGTGGTGAACGAATAATCACCAGGCTTGAGCGACATATCGGCGTTGAGCTTTTTCACCGCCGCATAGTAATCCTTGGGATTTTCTACGATATGGTTCTCGGAGAGAATCGAGGCGATCGTATCGCCCGAAGCACCATCGGGAATGGTCACCGTAACCTGCT
>USNA01000050.1 GCA_900555955.1 uncultured Collinsella sp.
GGTCGCCGGAGACATGATCGAGGTTCAATTCGAAAAGACCGGCCAGACCAAAAAGCTGATGAAAGGTTTTGCGCCAATCGTCAAGCTGCAGTGATCCCGGCGGACCTGGGCGGGCGTATAGGGCAACATCGCCTGCTCGGGCAGTCCTGCGCAAGACGGAGGCCACATTAAGTGGCCTCCTTTGCGTGCGGAACTCGCGATCGATGTTGCCCTATACGCCCGCCCAGGTCCTTGGGTAACGTTGCTAGACGAGCGTTGCTTTGCTCGTTCGCTTTTTGGTCTGGAGAGCCGGGTGGGCTGATATATATGGACAAGGGGGTCCCGTTGGTGAACGGGGGAGCCCCTTGTTGCGTTTGGGTTGTTGGTGCGAACTAGAGGTGGCTGATGATCAGTTCCATCTTGCCTTCGAGGTCGATGGAGCTGACGGTGCTCGGGGCCAGCAGGTGGCTTCCCTTGTGGACGGGGTCGCCGCAGATGGTGCCTTCGCCGTCGATGACTGACAGGCACATGAAAGGCCAGCGCTGGTCGAGGGTCTTGCTGCCGTCGACACGCACGCGATCAACGGTGTAGCAGGGGTTGGACTCGAGCTCGGTCACGCCGTCGACCTCAGGCGCGTTCACCGTGCCGTCGGTCGGAGCCTGAACATCAAAGTCGATGCAGTCGAGGCTCTGCTTAATGTGCAGCGGGCGCAGCTTTCCGTCGGTGCCGGGGCGGTCGTAGTCGTACAGGCGATATGTCACGTCGCTCGACTGCTGCGTCTCCAGAATCAGCGTGCCGGTCTTGATGGCGTGAACGGTGCCGGAGTCGATCTGGAAAAAGTCGCCCTTGTGGATCGGCAGTACGTTGAGCATGTCGTCCCAGCGGCCGTCCTTGATCATCTGTGCGGCCTCGGCGCGGTCATGCGCGCGCTGGCCGACAATGATCGTGGCGCCGGGCTCGCAGTCCAACACATACCAGCACTCGGTTTTGCCCAGGCTGCCGTTCTCGTGCTTTGCGGCGTACTCGTCGTTGGGATGAATCTGGATCGAAAGGTCGTCCTTGGCGTCCAGAATCTTAACGAGCAGCGGGAACTCCTTGCCCTCGCAGTTGCCAAAGAGCTCGCGATGCTCGGCCCACAGCCACGACAGCGTGTGACCGGCATACGGGCCCTCCGCAATCTGGCAGTCACCGTTGGGATGGGCCGAGATGGCCCAGCACTCACCGATGGGACCTTCGGGAATGTCGTAACCAAATACGGTTTTGAGCTGGCGGCCGCCCCAGATCTTCTCGTGAAAGATCGGCGTCAGTTTAATCAAATCGGACATGTTTATACCCCCATTGTGTTGTGCGGGCGCTGCACAAAACAGCTCAAAGCGAGCGCCCGGATGACTACAAAAACCTATGCCAACGTTACGTTGTGCAACTCAAAGCGGTCGCCAACGTTGCGCGAGACCGAATACTCAAAGGCGGCGCCGCTGTCCAAAAAGCCAATCTGGGTGAGCTCGAGCAGGGGAGAGCCAGGTTTGGTGTCCAGGCGATTGGCTTCTTCCTCGGTTGCTGCCACGGCGCGAATGGTACGGTGGAAGCTCGAAATTTTCAGCTCGCATTGCTCGCGGATGAAATGGTAGACCGATCCGTACAGGTCCTTCTTTTTAAGGCCTGGAATCAGCTCGAGGGGCATGTAGGTGTACTCGATAACGATGGGCTTCCCATCGGCCTGACGCACGCGCACGACGTGATAGGCAAAGTCATCCTCGACAATTCCCAGCTGGGCTGCGATGTCCGCTGGTGGATTAACAATCGAGAAATCGTAGACCACCGAGGTCACCTTTTCCCCGCGGTGCTCATACGAAAAGCCCTGGGCACGGTCGTTTTTGCCCTGGAAAAACGCCTGGCCGGGAAGTCCCGCCGTGTCCTTAACGTAGGTACCCGATCCGCGCCGGCTGGTAATAAGACCTTCCTCGGTGATTTGCTCGATAGCTCGTTTGACGGTGATTTTGGAAACGCTATAGAGCTCACAGAACTCAACGACGGTGGGAAGCTTGTCGCCCGGTTTAAGAGCGCCATCCTCGATACTTCGACGAATATCTGCAGCTATCGCCTCGTATTTGGGAATCATGGAACCTCCTTTCCGACATATATGAATACAAAAAGTAAGTATAACCCTCAACAGGGCATCCATATTACTTTTATCTAAGAAGTTCGAGAAAGAAAAAAGAAAAAGACGCTTTACTTTTAAAATTAGAGCGCTATAGCTTAAGCAACGAACGGAATCCTTCCGCACAACAGGATCGACCGTTTGGGGACGGTTTTGTTTTGGCGGGTTGGATATCGGTATGGCCGGTGCGCGCCCGCGCCGGATAACCTGCCAAAGCAAACCCGTCTCCAACCGGAAGCTCTAGAACACGAAAGCGAGGACTTTGATGGCACAGTATCAGCTGCCCAACGACTTCTTCTTTGGCGCTGCTATGTCCGGCCCGCAGACTGAGGGTCAGTGGAACCAGGGCGGCAAGCTCGAGAACCTGTGGGACACCTGGTCCATCCAGGATCTGGGTTCGTTCTACAACCGCGTTGGCTCTTACGCCGGCAATGACTTTATGGCCAAGTACCAGGAAGACCTTCGCATTTTGAAGGACTTGGGTCTGGATACCTATCGCACTTCCATCCAGTGGAGTCGTCTGCTCGATGCCGACGGCAACCTCAACGAGGAAGGTGCCGCGTGGTATCACGAGTTGTTCCGCGCCTCTCGCGAAGCCGGCTTGGAGCCGTTTGTCAACTTGTACCACTTTGACATGCCCACCTACCTCTTTAACCGTGGCGGCTGGGAGAGCCGTGAGGTTGTCGAGGCTTACGCACATTACGCCGACGTCGCCTTCCACGAGTTTGGCCAGGAGATTAAGTACTGGTTCACCTTTAACGAGCCCATCGTCGAGCCCGAGCAGCGCTATCAGGAGGGCGTGTGGTTCCCGCAGCTCCACGACTTCAACCGCGCCCGCACCGTGCAGTATCACATCTCGCTGGCGCACGCGCTGGCCGTGGCCAACTATCGTCGCGCCTATGACGAGGGCGCTATTCGCGCCGATGCCAAGATCGGCATGATCAACTGCTTTACCCCGGTCTACACCAAGGAGAACCCCAGCGAGGCGGACCTCGAGGCCGTGCGCATGACCAGCGGCATCAATAATCGCTGGTGGCTCGACCTCATCACCAAGGGCGAGCTTCCTGCCGACGTGCTCGACAGCCTGGCCGAGGGCGGCGTTAAGCTCCCGTTCCGCGCCGGCGACCAAGAGATCCTTAAGCAGGGTGTTGTCGACTGGCTCGGCTGCAACTACTACCACCCCACGCGTGTTCAGGCGCCGGCGAGCAAGGTCGACCAGTACGGCCTGCCGCACTTTGCCGACGAGTACGTATGGCCCGACGCCGTTATGAACGAGAGCCGCGGCTGGGAGATCTACCCGCAGGGCCTCTACGACTTTGGCATGGACTGCGCTAAGAACTACCCCGATCTTGAGTGGTTCGTTTCCGAGAACGGCATCGGCATCATGGACGAATACAAGAACCGTGACGCCGAAGGAACCATCCAGGATGACTACCGCGTCGACTTTGTACGTCAGCACCTGGAGTGGGTGGCCAAGGCCATCGACGAGGGCGCCAAGTGCCGGGGCTATCACTACTGGGCCGTCATCGATAACTGGTCTTGGGCCAATGCCTTTAAGAATCGTTACGGCTTTGTCGAGGTCGATCTCATGGACGGCTACAAGCGCCGCCTTAAGAAGTCGGCGGCCTGGCTCAAACAGGTCGCCACGACCCACGTGGTTGATTAGCGACCGGGCGAACGCCCAGACCGCGCGCCGCCGCGCGCAACACATGGCACATCTGGTGGCAGAGGGCGACAGACCACCGTGCGCATAGGAAAAGGCCGGATTTGAAAGTTAGGAGCAATCATGGCCAGTGACAACGGAAAGAGCTTCCTCGACAAGTTTGCCGAGGTCTCTGCGAAGGTGGGAAACCAGGTTCACCTGCGTTCCCTGCGTGACGCCTTCGCGACCATCACGCCGCTCTATATCCTTGCGGGTATCGCGGTTCTTATTAACAACGTCGTGTTCCCTCTGTTCCCGCTCGATGCGGCGGGCCTTGCCAACCTTCAGACGTGGGGCTCGGCAATTACGCTGGGCACCCTCAACGTCTCTGCCATTATCTTGGCCGGATTGATTGGCTACAGCCTCGCCAAGAACAAGCGTTTCGATAACCCGCTCGCTTGCGTGGTCGTCGCCATCTCTGCCTTCGTCATCATGATGCCGCAGCAGATCACCGCCTCGCTTGCCGCCACGAGCCCACTGCTCACCGACAAGATCACCTCCGCCGAGGTCACGGGCGCCCTTTCGACTGCCAACACCGGCACCAACGGTCTGTTCTCGGCTATTATCATCGCCCTGCTTTCCGTCTCGCTCTTCATCAAGATTTCTGGCGTCGAGAAGCTCAAGGTTAAGCTGGGCGAGGGCGTGCCTCCCGCGGTCTCCAACTCCTTCAACGTCATGATTCCGATGCTGCTTAACCTCGCGGTCTTCGCTCTTGCCGCAGCCCTGCTCGCCGTGTGCGCCGGCACCGATCTGTGCACCATCATCTCCACGTGCATCTCCAACCCGCTCAAGAGCATCATGAATGCCGGTCCGTGGGCTGTTATCCTCATCTACACCCTTGCTAACCTGCTGTTCTGCGTCGGTATTCACCAGTCCACCATCTCTGGCGCTACCGTCGAGCCGATCCTGACCATGCTCATCGTCGACAACATGGCTACCTTTGCCGCCGGTGGCACCATCCAGCCCGATCACTACATGAACATGCAGATCGTTAACAGCTTCGCCCTCATCGGCGGCTCGGGCTGCACCCTCATGCTCCTGCTCGACACGCTCCTGTTCTCCAAGAACAAGGCTTCCGAGACCGTTTCCAAGATGGCTATCCTGCCTGGTCTGTTCAACATCAACGAGCCGGTTATCTACGGTTACCCCATCGTGTACAACCTGCCGCTCATGATTCCGTTCGTCCTTCTTCCCGATCTGTTCATCGGCATCACCTATGGCCTTACCTGCGCAGGCATCATCAGCCCCTGCATCGCCCAGGTGCCCTGGACCATGCCTCCCGTCATCAATGCCCTGCTCGCTACGGGCTTTGACTGGCGCGCCGGCGTGTGGCAGGCTCTCGAGATTGTCATTGGCATGGCCGTCTACCTGCCCTTTATGAAGATTTCCGAGAAGGCAATCGCCAAGCAGGAAGCTCTCGCCGAGTAGAACGCCTAACGTTCGTCCCTTTCACCTTTGCGGGCGCCGGTACGCGGTGCCGGTGCCCGCAGCTCTCTCCCTTGTGTAAAGATGCAGGGGGGGTGGGCACAATAGCCGCAAGGAATAAAACCAGTTGTCGTCTGCGCGCTGCGCAGTTATAAGGAGGAAACCATGAAGAGGATCATGCTCTGCTGCAATGCCGGTATGTCCACGAGCCTGCTGGTCCAGAAGATGCAGGCCGAGGTTGCAAACCGTGGTCTGGATATTGAGGTCGAGGCTCGTCCCATGAACGAGGCCCACGATCACCTGGACGAGTGCGACATGTTGCTGCTTGGTCCGCAGATCGGCTACACCAAGGGCGATTTTGAGAAGGAGGCCGCCGGTCGTTTTCCGGTCGAGGTCATCAACATGGTCGACTACGGCCGCATGAACGCTGCCGGCATCATCGACCACTGCGTCAGCGTGATGGGCTAGGTGCTCTGCATGGAAGATATGAACGAACTGCAGATGACCTGCTTTGAGATCATCAGCTACGTCGGTACCGCCAAGAGCATGTACATCAATGCCGTGCAAAAGGCCAAGGAGGGCGATTTTGACGCCGCCGAGGAGCTTATCAAGCAGGGCGACGAGGCCTATAACGGTGGCCACGATGTTCACATGGGGCTTCTGAAGAAGGAGGCCAACGGCGAACGTAACGGCGAGGCCCCGTTGATTTTGCTGCATGCCGAGGACCAGATGGCCGGCACCGAGACCATGCGCGTCATGGCGACGGAGCTCATCGAGGTTCACAAGCAGCTGCAGGCACTTCAGGCCTAGTCGGCGTTATCGCCGCGACGGACCGTGCGGTCCAACAGACAACATAGTCCCTTTGACGGGCGCCGGGAGCCCCCGCCTCCCGTCGCCTTTATTTTTGGGGATGGTCTTGCGCGGCCTGTTGGGCAGCCAATTGCGTTACCCCAGATAAAACCTGCCAAAACAAACCTGTCCCTTTTTGGCAGGTTTTTGCCTTGGGAGCGGTACCATACAGGCAATGTTTAAACGAGAAAGGTGGGCTCCCATGGAACCTAAGCAGTACTACATCGGCATCGACGTCGGCGGCACTTCGGTTAAGGAGGGCCTGTTCGACGAGGACGGCAACCTGCTTGCCAAGGCCAGCGTGCCCACGCCTCCTATCGTTGACGCGGCGGGCTTTGCCGCGGTGACCGAGGCTATCGACCAGGTGGTCGCCAAGGCACAGATTCCGCGTGCCTTTGTGGCGGGCATTGGTCTGGCCGTTCCGTGTCCCATTCCGGCGTCGGGCGATGCCAAGGTCAAGGCCAACATTGCCATTAACCTGCCCGAGCTGAGGGTCGCCATTCAGGAGCACTGCCCCGATGCGGTCGTTAAGTACGAGAACGATGCCAACGCCGCTGCCATGGGCGAGGCCTGGCTCGGCTCTGCCAAGGGCGTACAGAACGTGGTGATGGTCACCATTGGTACCGGCGTGGGCGGCGGTGTTATCGTTAACGGCGACGTGGTATCGGGCGTTGTGGGCGCCGGCGGCGAGATTGGCCACATGTGCCTGAACC
>USNA01000051.1 GCA_900555955.1 uncultured Collinsella sp.
GCTCGACCTCTCCCCGATTCCGGCCGGCCGCCCAGCACCCGCCTGCGCCTGTTCGACCTGGCAAGCGTCGACGACGGCCTGGTCCCCGGCAGCTCCATCGACTTCGACAAGACCGAGATCGCCAAGAACCTCACCTTGTTCCTCTACCCCGACGATTCCGACGAGCAGGGCCGCCTACTTCGCATCTATCAGGAGTACTTCATGGTGAGCAACGCCGCCCAGCTCCTGATCGACGAGGCCGTCGAGCGCGGCAGCAACCTGCACGATCTGGCCGACTACGCCGTGGTCCAAATTAACGACACGCACCCCACCATGGTCATCCCCGAGCTCATTCGCTTGCTCACCACCGAGCATGACATCGAGTTTGACGAGGCCGTGACCATCGTACGCTCCATGGTCGCCTACACTAACCACACGATTCTTGCCGAGGCGCTCGAGAAGTGGCCGCTCGCCAGCCTGCAGAAGGTCTCCCCTGCCATCGCCAACATTATCGTCAAGCTCGATGAGATCGCGAAGGCCGAGCACGATGACCCGCGCGTCGCCATCATCGACGAGCACGACACCGTCCACATGGCCCACATGGACATCCACTTTGGCTTCTCCATCAACGGCGTAGCCGCCCTCCACACCAAGATCCTGGAGGACACCGAGCTTCATCCGTTCTACGAGATCTATCCCAAGAAGTTCTCCAACAAGACCAACGGCATCACCTTCCGCCGCTGGATCCATGGGGCCAACCCCGCGCTCGCCAGCCTGCTCGACGATGTGATCGGCACCGACTGGCGCAGCACCGGCGATCTGAGCAAACTCGCCAAGTTCGCCGACGACAAGGACGTTCTTGAGCGCCTGGCCGCCACCAAGGTCGAAGCCAAGGCCATCATGCGCCAGTTCATGGCGCTCGAGCAGGGCGTGACCATTCCCTCCAACGCCATCATCGACGTCCAGGTCAAGCGCATCCACGAGTACAAGCGTCAGCAGATGCTCGCGCTCTACATCATCTGGAAGTACCTCGATATCAAGAACGGCAACAGACCTAAGCACCCCGTCACCATCATCTTTGGCGGCAAGGCGGCGCCTGCCTACACTATCGCGCAGGACATCATCCATCTGATCTTGACGCTGTCGCAGTGGATTGCAAACGACCCCGACGTGGCTCCCTACCTGCAGGTCGTCATGATCGAGAACTACAACGTCACCGCCGCCGAGCGCGTGATCCCCGCCGCTGATATCTCCGAGCAGATCAGCCTGGCCTCCAAGGAGGCGAGCGGCACATCCAACATGAAGTTCATGCTCAACGGCGCCCTAACCCTGTGCACGCTCGACGGCGCCAACGTGGAGATTGCCGAGCTCGTGGGCGACGAGAACATCTACACCTTTGGTGCCTCGTCCAAACAGGTCGAGCAGCTCTATGCCGACGGCACCTATGACGCCGGTGTGCTCTACCGCAAGCCCGGTATTAAACTGCTGGTGGACTTCATCACCAACCCGGCCTTTATGGCGACCGGCAACGCCGAGCGCCTGCAGCGCCTGCACGACGATATTAAGGGCAAGGACTGGTTTATGGCCCTGCTCGACATTGAGGAGTACATCCAGACCAAGGAGCGCGTGCTGGCCGACTACGAGGACCAGGACGCCTGGATGCGCAAGACGCTCATCAATATCGCCAACGCCGGCACCTTCTCGTCCGACCGCACCATCTCCCAGTACAACGACGAGATCTGGCACCTGAACTAATTTCGCTTCCCTTACCCATCCTCTTGAGAAACGGAGTCGTGGCAACACGGCTCCGTTTTTTGTGCCCGCACGTTACCCTGTGACCCGACTCGACCAAACAATCTCGATCTGTAACAGCTACTCGGTAAAAACGGCCCCAGCTGTTACAGATTGAGACATACCGGCCCCTCCACTTGGGTCTATCCCAATCTGTAACATCTAGCAGCTGAAATTCACCTTTGGTGTTACAGATTTAGATGAAATGGTTAGCTCAGCGGAACCATCTCGATCTGTAACATCTAACGTCCGAAATCAGCCTCACCCGTTACAGATCGAGACAAACGACCGGTCAGACAGCCCCAACACAAAGAAAGGCTCCCCTCTCGCCTAGCGGACGGAAGGGGAGCCTTATATGTGACCACGGCAAAAGGATGGCAATACCGCAGTCGCCCAAAGGAAGGGCCTGGATGCACCGGGCCTAGATAAGGTTCTTGCCAGAGACCTTATCGAAGAGATGGGTCGCGTTCTTCTCGAACTTGAACCAGATGGGGTCACCCGCCTTGAGCGCGCCCTTGGCCTCGAGGTCGACGACGGGGATGATCAGGACGAACTGGCCATCGGGGGCAGTCACGTGGACATGCTCGGTCGAACCCATGAGCTCGGTCACCTCGACGGTACCCTGGAGCGCACCCTCCTCGTCCTTTTCGGCAAGCAGGATTTGCTCGGGGCGCACGCCAGCCGTGATCTCCTTCACGTCGCCGCCATCCCAGTTAAGAGCAAGCTGAGCGCAGGTCTCGGGGGCAAGCGCCACGTTCATATCCTCGGTCTTGACGGTAAAGCCGTCGCCCGAGCGCACCAGCTGAGCATCGAAGAAGTTCATCTGCGGCACGCCAATGAAGCCGGCGACGAAGATGTTCGCGGGATGGTTGAAGACCTCCTGCGGCGTGGCGATCTGCTGAACGACGCCGTCCTTCATGACCACGATGCGGTCGCCAAGGGTCATGGCCTCGGTCTGGTCGTGGGTAACGTAGATGAACGTACCCTTGATCTCGTGGCGCAGCTTGATGAGCTCGGCACGCATCTGGTTACGAAGCTTGGCGTCCAAGTTGGACAGCGGCTCGTCCATCAGGAAGACCTTAGGGTCACGCACGATGGCGCGGCCGATGGCGACACGCTGGCGCTGGCCGCCCGAAAGCGCCTTGGGCTTACGGTCGAGGTATTCGGTAATGCCCAGGATCTCGGCAGCAGAGCGAACCTTACGGTCGATCTCGTCCTTGGGGACCTTCTTGAGCTCAAGCGTAAACGCCATGTTCTCGTACACCGTCATATTGGGGTACAGAGCATAGCTCTGGAACACCATGGCAATGTCGCGGTCCTTGGGCGCCACGTCGTTGACGCGCTTGCCGTCGATGAGCACGTCGCCCGAAGTGATGTCCTCCAGGCCAGCGACCATGCGCATCGTCGTGGACTTGCCGCAGCCAGACGGGCCAACGAGAACGACAAACTCCTGGTCATGCACGGTGAGATTAAAGTCCTCCACCGCGAGCACACCGTCCTCGGTAACCTTGAGGTTATGCTTCTTCTCCTCGGTCTTCTTCTTTTTGCCAAAGAAGCCCTTCTTTTTGGACTCGGTGTTGGGATACACCTTCTGAACATGTTTGAGAACGATCTCGGCCATGTCTTTACCTTTCGATATGCGGCGCCACGCTGAGGGGCGCCGCAGAAACTTGCAAAACAGTTACGGCATCAGCCCTTGACGGCACCTGCCACCACGCCGTCGATGATGTACTTCTGGCAGAGGATGTACATGATGACGATGGGGATAACGACCATCATGATGCAGGCCATCATGGGGCCGAGCTCGACGTGGCCATAGCCGCCGCGGAAGTACTGGATCAAGATAGGAATGGTCTTGTACTTGGTGGAGTCGAGGGTGAGGTAGGGCAGCAGATAGTCGTTCCAGACCCACATGGTCTCGAGGATGCCGACCGAAAGATAGGTGGGCTTCATGATGGGAAGGACAATCTTAAAGAACACCTGGACCGGGTTGCAGCCGTCGATCATGGCCGCCTCTTCGATCTCGAGCGGAATGTTCTTTACAAAGCCGGCGAACATAAAGACCGCCAAGCCCGCGCCAAAGCCAAGATAGATAAAGCAGATGTTGAACGGCGTGTTGAAGCCGATGCGGTCCGCCAAATTGGACAGCGTGAACATGAGCATCTGGAAGGGCACGACCATCGAGAAGACGAACAGGTAATAGAAGAAGTTCGAGATCTTGTTGTTGACACGAACCACATACCAAGCGCACATGGAGCAGCACACCAAGATCAGCACGACCGACGTGACCGTAATGATGAGCGAGTACATAAATGCCGAGGCAAAGCCCTGCTCGTTAAGAGCGTGCAGGTAGTTTGCAAGGCCGTTGAACGTCTCGGGCGTGAGCAGATCGAATGCCGTGGTGGTGCTGATTGCAGTTGCCTTTTTAAAGGAATTGAGCGCAATCATGAACACGGGGTAGATCCACGCGAGCGACAGAATCGTAAAGAAAATCGAGAGCGCGCGATTGATAACCTTATCGCGTTTCATTACTGCTGCACCTCCTTGGACCTCGTGGCCTTAAGCTGAATCATGGAGATGGCCACGACCAGGATGCAGAAGATAACCGCCTTGGCCTGACCGATACCCTGCCATGCGATACCGGCACGCGAATAGAACGTGTTGTAGATGTTCAGGGCGAGCATCTCGGTGGAGTGCGCGGGGGCGCCGCCGGTAAGGGCGAGGTTCTGGTCGAACAGCTTAAAGCCGTTGGTGATGGACAGGAACAGGCAGATGGTGATGGTCGGCATCAGGTTAGGGATCTTAACCTTCCAAAACGTCTGCCATGCCGTAGCGCCGTCGACCTTGGCGGCCTCGATGTAGTCGGACGGAATGGACTGCAGACCAGCGATGTAGATGATCATCATGTAGCCGACCTGCTGCCACAGAGTCAGGATGATAAGGCCCCAGAAGCCAGCAGCAGAGTTAAGAGCGATGAGCTGGGCGCCCACGTTGGAGAGCAGGCAGTTGATCAGAATCTGCCAAATGTAGCCCAGCACGATGCCGCCGATCAGGTTAGGCATAAAGAAGATCGTACGGAAGATGTTGGTGCCTTTGAGCGCCTTGCGGGTGAGCGCCTGCGCAATGGCCAGGGCGATCACGTTGATGAGCACCGTCGACAGGAAGGCAAACGCCACGGTAAAGAAGAACGACGTGGAGAACTGCGGATCGGACAGCGCGCGCACGTAGTTCTCGATACCGACAAAGTGCGCGTTACTAATGATAATAAACTGGCAGAACGAGAGATAGAAGCCCTGGATAAAAGGGATCACGAACCCGATCATAAACGCCAGGCACGTGGGCAGCATAAAGAGCGGCCACCAGCGCTTGAGTGCTTTGCCCATAAAAGGGTCCTTTCAATATGCAGGGGGCGGGCAAACCAACGTCTGCCCGCCCCCTGTCGCTAATCAGATAGCTTGGGCAGCAACTGCTTACTCGGAAGCGGCCTTCTCGGTCTTCCAGCCATCGACGAAGGCGTTCTTGACGCCGTCCCACTTGCTGTTATCGGCAGCGTAGGCAATCAGAGCCTGCTTGAGGTTCTTCTTCCACTCCTCGGAGGGAATGTAGACGAAGTCCCAAGCGACGGTCTTCTTGCCGTCCTTGGCCATGGCAACGGCCTGCTGCGAGAAGACGTTGGTGGTCTCCTTGGCGCTCTTGAACGGAGCGGTCAGACCCATCTTGTCGGCGATGATGCTGGTCGGGGTGTCAGCGGTGACGCACCAATACATGAAGTCCTCGGTGGCCTTCTGGGCATCCTCGGAAGCCTGGGAACTGACGCACCAGTAGTTCTCGCCGCCGGAGCACAGGCCCTGGTTCTCCTCGCCGTCAACACCGATGTAGATCGGCATCATGCCAATCTGATCGTCGGTCATGCCGGCCTTGACGAGGTCAGAGTAGGCCCAAGAGCCGTTCTGGTAGAAGACGGCCTTGCCGGTTGCGAACTCGTTGGTGGCGTCGTCGCCGGTCTTGGAAGCAAGCTGCGAAGGATCGCAGGTGGAGTCGGTGATGTACAGGTCGAAGATCTGCTTGTAGTTGTCGAGGAACTCACCCTTGATCTCGTCGTCCTCCTGGTTGTGCTCCTTCTCAAACTCGTAGTAGAGCGGCATGTTGGCAAGGTGGGTGGTGTAGCGCCAGCTGGAGGAGTCGTCCATGCCGGCGGAAGTGAAGGCACCCTCGACACCAAGCTCGTCCTTGCGGGCCTGGATGTCGTCGGCACAAGCCTTCAGCTTGTCGAAGGAGTTGATGTCCTCGGCCTTGTAGCCAGCCTTCTCGAGCAGCTGCTTGTTGTAGATGATGCCGAAGCTCTCCTGGACCCAGTCGATGCACACATCCTTGCCGTCGGACTGCAGAGCCAGGGAGTCGTCAATGAGCTCACCGCGGAGCTTGGTATCGGACAGGTCGGCGCAGTAATCCTTCCAGTTCTTAAGACCGGTGGGGCCGTTGACCTGGAACAGGGTCGGAGCGGAGCTCTTGGACATCTCGGACTTAAGCTTCTCCTCGTAGGTGTTGGAAGCGGCGGTCACAATCTTGACCTCGACGCCCTTCTCCTTCTTATAGGCCTTGGCGATCTCCTTCCACTCCTTGTCGACCTCGGGCTTGAATTGGAGGAAGTAGACCTCGGCAGCGTCACCAGAAGCAGAGGAGCCGGAGCCGGCAGAACCACCGCAACCCACGAGGCCCAGACCAAGAACTGCAGCCGCGGAACCAGCAAAGCCCAGGAACTGCCTTCTGCTCATTTCGTTCTTCATTACAATCCACCCTTTCACACCGTGGCGGCACCCTTTGCCGCCGCCTTCGGAGATTGGCTCGGGGACTTTGCCCCTTTTGCCGATTTGAACGATACGCTATTTGGCTAGTTGTTTGAACAAGTATTACTAGAGCGGTAGAAAAACTTCGGTGAACGGTAATTTCAACTTGATACTTGACAAGTTTTGTATAAACAATTATTTGTTATCTAATGCAGAGAAAACGCCCGG
>USNA01000052.1 GCA_900555955.1 uncultured Collinsella sp.
CCAATTGCGAGGGAGGTGCAGCCGGTACGCTCGACGAACTCCTTGGCCTCGGCAGGATCGGTGTAGGGGCTCTCGCCCTCAACCGCGGGACCGTCGTCCTCCTTGCCGCCAACCTTACCGAGCTCAGCCTCGACGGGCACGCCCATGGCGCGGCCAGCATCGGCGACGGACTTGGTCAGGGCGATGTTGTCCTCGAAGGACTCGTGCGAACCGTCGATCATGACAGAGGTGTAGCCAGTGCGGAAAGCCTGCATGCAGCGGTCATAGCCATCGCCGTGATCGAGGTGCAGGGCGACGGGCACGGAAGCGCGCTCGGCGGCAGCCTTGACCATGCCGTAGAAGTAATCCAGACCAGCGGTCTTGATGGTGCCCGGGGTGGTCTGCATGATGACGGGGGACTTGGTCTCCTCGGCAGCGGCCAGAACGGCCATAACAAACTCGAGGTTCTCGACGTTGAACGCGCCGACGGCGTAGTGGCCGGCCTGAGCGTCCTTGAGCATCTTTTCGGTGGTAACAAGTGCCATGAGCGTTTGCTCCTCTCCCTCGCCCGCATCTGGACATCGGGCGTAGTCGTTCACAAGGCGTTTTACCTTGCGTTTTACTGCGCTCATTGTATGAAATTCAGCGGCTTTGCACGTGCGAGATATTGAGCCCATGCAGGTCAATACCGTCGTTTTTGAAAAGTAAACGGAAGGAATTTGAGCCGAGTTGACATGTTCGATATTGAATTTTGAGCGTTCAGCGTCTTTCTTTTATAGAAAAGATAAGTAATCGAAAGGTGTTTTCTTACTCAAAAAGAAAATGAACGAAAATGAAGTCAACACAATTCCTGCAAATTTAGTCGAGAATGGAGCCACCATGGCCCATGCAACAACCCGTGCTTTTGCCGACGAACGCCGTACCGCCATTATGGAAATGCTCGATCATAACGCCTCGGTGCAGGTAGCAGAAATCGCCCAGACCTTTGGCGTGTCCTCCGTCACCGCCCGCGCCGACCTGGACGCGCTCGCCGAAGCAGGCAAGCTGCGCCGCACACATGGTGGTGCCGTATCGCTCCACAAACGCCTGACCGTCTCCACGCAGGATCGCCGCATCAATGTCAACGTCGCCGCCAAGCAGGCCATCGCACAAAGCGCCATCGAGCTCGTCAATGACGGCGACACGCTGCTCGTCGACTCGGGCACCACGGCGCTCGAGTTCGTCCGGCTCCTCGATCAGCGCGACGGTATCACCGTCATCACGGCAGACATTACCATTGCCGATTACATCGACGAGAGCATGCCCTCGGTCGATGTCGTCATGCTGGGCGGGGCGCTGCGCAAAGGCCATCGTTATTTGTACGGACCGCTCACCATGCAGGCGCTCCAAATGGTCCATGCCGATCTGGCCGTCATGTGCCCCGGCGCCTTTGTCTCCAGCTGCGGCTTTACGACCGACTTTCCCCAGATGGCCGAGACCAAAACGGCGATGATCGCCGCGGCCCATCAAAGCGTCGCCCTCATGGACGCCAGCAAGGTTAACGGACGCGGCATGTACCGCTTTGCCGAGCTTGCCGACGTTGACACCATCGTGATGGACCGTGACCCCGATCATGCCGTCGCCGCCTCAATCGCCGAGGCCACCGACAGCGCACGTCCAGCCCTCATCATCGCCGGCGCTTAAACAAAAACCACCACAAAGGTGCTTGTCCCCTTTGTGGTGGTTGTGATGGTTGAGCGTCAAAAGTGAACGTGTCGCTACTTGGACAGCTCGTCGGCGAGGGCCTCGATCTGAGCGCGCGAGGCGTCGTTGAGCGAACCCAGGACGGTCACTTTGTTCTTCGTCAGGGTGATGTCCTTCATGCCCTCGAGCTCCTTGGTCATAACCTTGGCAGCCGCGGGTGCCCAAGAGCCGGCCTCGACGAGTGCCACCGTACGGTTCTGGTAGGCGTGCTCGGCGAGCGTATGGATGAAGGTGCTCATGCACGGGAAGATCTCGCCCTGATAGGTGATGGAAGCGAGCACCAGACGGTCGTAGCGGAACGCATCCTCAACGGCCTCGGCCATGTCGTCACGAGCCAGGTCAAAGACGGAGACCTTCTGGCCGCGAGCCTCAAGCGCAGATGCGAGCTCCTCGACAGCAGCCTTCAGATGCCCGTACACGCTCGCATAGGCAATCGTGATACCCTCGTCCTCGGGCTGATAGCTCGACCAGGTGTTATAGGTGTCGAGGTAGTAGCCCAGGTTCTCGGTCAGCACGGGGCCGTGGAGCGGGCAGATGATCTGGATGTCCAGGTCGGCGGCCTTCTTGAGGACGGCCTGCACGAACTTGCCGAACTTACCGACGATGCCAAAGTAGTAGCGGCGAGCCTCGCAAGCCCAGCCCTCGGGGTCCTCGATGTCGTTGGCGCCAAACTTGCCAAAGCCGTCGGCACTAAAGAGCACCTTGTCGGTGGACTCGTAGGAGAAGATCACCTCGGGCCAGTGAACGTTGGGGGCGCCGATAAAGGTCAGGCTGTGACCGCCCAGGTCGAGCACATCGCCCTCTTTGACGACCATCTTGCGCTCGGGGTAGTCGGTGCCAAAGTAGTTGACCATCATGCGGAAGGCGCCCATGCTGGCCACGATCTGCGCCTGGGGATAGCGCTCCATAAAGGCAGCGATGCCGGCGGAGTGATCGGGCTCCATGTGATGGACGACCAGGTAGTCGGGCGTACGGCCATCGAGCGCGGCCTCGAGGTTGCCGAGCCACTCGTCGACAAAGCCAGCGTCAACCGAATCGGCGACAGCGATCTTGTCGCCCAAGATAACGTAGCTGTTGTATGCCATACCGTTCTCGGACACATCGTACTGGCCCTCGAACAGGTCAATGTCGTGATCGTCGACACCGATGTAGCGGATATCCTTGGTGATCTCCATCAGGCAAAGCCTCCTAGATAGACAAAAGAACCCGTCTATCATAACACTCACCTTCATAGCCACGGCTATCCGTCAGCATCCTTACCGATTGTTATTGAGGCAGAATATACCGCCGTTTACCTGCGCAAACTATGAGCGTGGTATCGCCGTGCTATGTCGAATAATGAGTTGGCCGGGAATACGAATGGCAACGGTTTTACCCGCCGTACCCGCCTCGGGAACCGCATGCTCAAACACCTCGCGTCCGCGCTGATGTAGATCGAATCGCACGGTCGTGAGCTCGTTGTGTGCGACAAAATCATCGAGCGAATCGTCGACGCCCACCACGCTTACGTCCTCGGGCACGCGCAGACCGCTATCGCGCAGCGCTGCAATCGCGCCATTTGCCATCTGGTCGTTTGCCGCGTAAATCGCCGTCATGGTGCGATCGTGCTCGGCCAGGTACCTGCCGGCCTCGTAGCCGCTGTTGGCAGACCAGTCGCCCTCGAGCGGCTCTGCCGGCTCGATGTGTTTACGCTCGAGTGCATCCTGCCAACCGGCGCGACGAAATTGCTCGTCGACCGAGAATGACGGGCCGCCAATATAGCGAATCTGCTCGTGCCCTAGCTCAAACAGGTGATCCATAAGCAATAGCGAGCAGCCGTAATGGTCGGAATCGACCGTGGTCACCCGCGGGTGCGCGTACATGGTAACGATGACCGTGCCAATGCCCGGCAGTGGATCAAACGTCTCAAAATCGGGCGCCATGCGACTCATGCCGATAATGATGCCGTCCACCGGCAATGCGGCCATACGACGCGTGGCCTCGGCAAGCGAAAACTCCTCGGTCTTGGACATCTCGACCAGCGTGATGGCGCAATTATGCTCGCGAGCAGCGCTGGCGATGCCGTCGATCATTGAGAGGTTGCCGAACTTGGTGACATCGTTGACGCACAGGCCGACCGAATGATAACGGCCGTCGCGCAGCGAGCGACCGGCATAACTCGGACGAAAGCCGAGCTTTTGCATAGCGGCCTGTACGCGCTGGCGCGTCTGCTCGTTAACGTTAGGCAAGCCGTTGGCGACGCGCGAAACCGTCTGCTGCGAAACGCCGGCAGCGCGGGCGACGTCGGCCATGGAGACCGGACGCGAACTGGTATCGTTGGACGGGCGCCTTGCCACAGGATCACCTTCACCCTTGCGAGATCTGAATAGCGTGAATGCCGGCCCGGGCAGAAATACATCCCGCGCCGAGGCCCGCTATCGTCGGACGCATGTTAACGTACTCTACTTTTTCTATCTGCATCTCTTCTGCTTTATAAGTCCATACGGCAGTACCGTTCACGGCTGAATTTCTACCGATTACCAGATTCTCAAAAAGTGACAAGCGATGTGTTATGAGTACGTTAGCATAGCCCGTAACGTGCGGTATCGTGAACACTTGGTTCATGCCGCTTTAAGTTGTTAACGTACTCATAACGACGCAAAACCCACCCGGGCGCGCCAAGGAAAGGACTCCCATGACCACCCCCGACAAAAAGACACTCGCCACGCTCACCAAGCTGTTCGAGGAGGAGTTTGGCCCCATCGGCGACCGCCAGGTGCTCTACGTGCACGCGCCCGGTCCGAGATCAGCGGCAACCACACTGACCACGAGGGTGGCCACGTTATCGCCGGCTCGCTCGATGTCGCCGTCGACGGCATCGCCGTGGCAACCGATTCCAACAAGGTTCGCGTAGCCGACGAGGGCTATCCCACGTTTGAAATCGCGCTCGACACGCTAGACGTTCAGGAGTCCGAGAAGGGCACGTCCGCGAGCCTCGTCCGCGGCATGGCCCACGAAATCGCTGCTCTGGGCGTTGAGCCCCAGGGCTTCGACTTCGCCTTCATCTGCTCTGTCCCCTCGGGTGGCGGCCTTTCCAGCTCTGCTGCTGTCGAGGCGGCTTACGGCCGCGCTATGGAGACGCTCTGGGGCGCACCCGTGATTGAGCCCGTCGCACTCGCCCAGATGAGCCAGCGCACCGAGAACAACTATTACGGCAAGCCCTGCGGTCTGATGGACCAGGCCGCCGTGTGCCTGGGCGGTCTTGCCTACATGGACTTTGAGGACCAGGCTCAGCCTAAAACCCAGAAGCTCGAGCTCAATTTTGAGGATCACGGCTACGCGCTCGTGCTCGTTAAGGTCGGCGCCGACCATGTGGCAGCTACCGACGACTACGCCGCCGTTCCGCGCGAGATGCAGGACGTCGCCGCCGAGTTTGGCAAGGCACGCCTGTGCGAGGTAAACGTTGCTGACTTTGACGCCAAGCTCCCCGAGCTGCGCGCCAAGCTGGGCGACCGTGCCTGTCTGCGCGCCGTTCACTACTGGTACGAGAACGGCCTGGTCGACAAGCGCTGGGCAGCCCTGAGCGCCGGCGACATCGACCAGTTCCTGGTCCTGACGCGCGAGTCCGGCGCCAGCTCCGCCATGTACCTGCAGAATGTTGTTGCCAAGCTGGGCTCCGAGCAGCCTTCCATGTACGCGCTTGCTCTTGCCGAGCATGTGCTCGACGGCCGCGGCGCCGTCCGTATCCACGGTGGCGGCTTTGGTGGCACCATCCAGGCCTTCGTGCCGCTCGACCTGGTCGACACCTTCATTGCCAAGATGAACGGCTGGCTGGGCGATGGCTCTGCCCGTCATTACGCTATCTCTGACAAGGGGGCTTACGCGGCATGGCTGTAATGACTGATGTGCGCGAGGCCGTGCAGGACCTCATCGAATATGCCATCCACCGATCGATGATCGGACAGGACGATCGCATCTGGGCCTACAACACCATTCTCGAGTGCATCGGCGCCACGGGCCCGGCGCTCGACATGACCTGGGCGCTCAAGACCGAGAAGATTTCGCTCTTGCACCCCGATACGCTCCCCGATTTTGACCTGGAGGGCACGCTTGCCGCGCTTTCCGAGGCCGCCGTCGCCAACGGTGCCGCCGAGGACACGGCATCGGGCCGCGACCGCATCGCCATGCGCATCATGGGCGTGCTCATGCCGAGGCCTTCGATTGTAAACGAGGAATTCAACGGCCGCATGGGCGTCGACGAGCCCCGCGCCGCGACCGACTGGTTCTACGGCCTATGCTGTGACGCCGGCTACGTGCGCCGCGCCGCCATCGCGCGCAACATCAAATGGAGCACCCCCACCAACTGGGGCGACCTGGAGATCACTATCAACCTGTCGAAGCCCGAGAAGGACCCGCGTGACATTGCCGCGGCCGGCGTTGCAAAGAACACGGGAGATAAGTATCCCGCCTGCCAGCTCTGCATCGAAAACGAGGGCTATCCCGGACGTTCCGCCGCAGCCGACGGTGGCGCTCACCCCGCCCGCCAGAATCTGCGCGTTATCCCCATCCAGCTCGACGGCGAGCGCTGGGGCTTCCAGTACAGCCCGTACGCGTACTTTAACGAGCACTGCATTGCCATGAGCTCCGAGCATCGTCCGATGCACGTCGACCGCAAGGGCCTGACCTGCCTGCTCGACTTTGTGGACCTGTTCCCGCATTACTTCATCGGCTCTAACGCCGACCTGCCCATCGTGGGCGGCTCGATTCTGTCGCACGACCACTTCCAGGGCGGCGCGCACGAGTTCCCCATGATGCACGCCGCCGAGGTCTCGCAGTTTAGCGTGCCCGGTTTTGACCAGGTCAGCGGTACCGTGCTGCAGTGGCCGCTCTCGGTGCTGCGCCTGCGCTCGCACGACCGCGCCCAGCTGCTCGATGCCGCCGAGAAAATTATCCTGGCATGGCGCGAGTGGACCGATAAGTCTGTGGGCGTCATCGCGCCCACAGCCCATGACAGCGCCA
>USNA01000053.1 GCA_900555955.1 uncultured Collinsella sp.
CCTTTATTGAGTGCGCCAGGGCACCGGCCATAATGTCGGCCGCCTCGCAGGGCTCGACCATATCTCGACGATCCAAACCGCCCGCGTAGGCGCGCAAAAGCTCGAACACGCGAGCCTCGGCATCGCTTTTTGGCTCAGGCTGGCAATTGTTGCCACGGCATCGCTCGGCCGTCGTCCCCGCCACACCCGGCAGCACGTCGCGGGCCATGCGCGCGAGCATGCGCACCGTGCCCTGGCTGCGCGAAAGTGGCTGCAGGTCGGCATCGTCGAGACGCGTGACCATGTCCGAGAACAGCATCTGGCGCTGCAGGTTGTCGACGAAACCGCGCCCGTCGCCCAAAAGCTCCCAAAGCGAGCGAAGCCACGATGTAGGCGTCTTGTAGTCGATACCCAGCGAAACGCCGGCTTCCGCCGCATCATGACGGCACAGGTCGAGCTCGGCAAACGTAGGTGCCAGCAACACGGCACGCCCGTGACGGGCAATAAGGTCGGCAAGCAACGCCGACTCGGCATCGCTCAAATCCGTGCCGGCATTGGTGGTATAGATTCGAACAGGCATGGTCCTCCGCTCAAACTGTTCGCAATAATCAATGTATCCATCCTACCCGCCCAAGCGGACAGATTTGCCCCACGCCAACAGATTTGATCCCTTGGGGACGGAGGAAAACGGATCATCGAGGGGGTCAGTCTAACCAGGTGATCCGTTTTCCTCCGTCCCCAAGGGATCAAAAAACCGCCCCCGAAGGGGCGGTTTTACACAATTCGTTTTTGGCGCGGCCTACTCGCCATCCTCCAGTTTAATGAGGATCTTGCGGTAGCCACCGTACTCGCCGTTGAGTGCCTTGGACACGCGGCTCACCGTGGTGGACGAAGCGCCGGTACGCGCCTGAACCTCGACATAGGGCTCGCCCTCGTCCAGGTAACGCGCGACCTGCAGACGCTGCGATAGATCGCAAATCTCACGCGGCGTGCAGATATCGGTCAAAAACGCTTGGATATCCTTCTCGTCGTCCAAAAGGCTAAATGCGTGGACCAGCTGCTTGACATCAGGCTTGTCAAACATGTTCTCGATATTCATCGATCACCGCCAAACCCGCCAAAAGGCATCGAAGTTGATACTGACATCGGGCATCGTTCGCCCGTTCTATGCAATAGGGCAACGCCTGTGGCTTTTGCCCGTAGCAGTTTAGCACACCACCAAACTAAAGCGACAAGACTCTCTGCCAGCGGCGCATTTTCTAGGACGAACGCCGTTTTGAAACCGAATGCGCACGCAAGCTCCACGAATATCTGAGACAATGGGCGCCCAAACAGGACCGTGCCCGCGCATCTATCCGAGTTGCAAAGGCATGTGCCCCTCACGCCCCCTCACCACGCCATGCGCAAGAAAGGATTCCCACCATGCGCTTTTTGCTCAACTGGCTTTTGACCTCAATCGCCATCGCGATCGCAACGTTTCTCGTCCCCGGCATTCAGCCCTTCGGCATGGCCGACGCCTGGGTCTGCTTTGCCTTCGTGGGACTGTTCCTCAACATCGTCGCCTCGCTCGTCAAGCCGTTCCTGACGGTCATCTCGCTGCCGCTCACTATTATCACGCTTGGTATTTTTCAGCTCGTAGTCAACAGCTTTATGCTCGAGCTGGCCAGCTACCTGTCGGTCAATCTGCTGGGCGCGGGTATCTCCATTGCCGGCTTTGGATCGGCCTTTATGGGCAGCATCCTGGTATCCATCATGCGCAGCATTCTCGACAGCATCGCCAGGAACTAAAGCGACCGGATACGGACCGCCACAACACGCCAAAACGAAGGCCGTCCATCGCAACGATGGGCGGCCTTGTCATTTGCCAAGCCTCAGAGGGCAAGAAAATCGACCATTTCTACCCCGTCCCCAAATGGCAGGTGCGGCTAGATGACGTAGTCGTAGCCCTCGTTGGGGGCGACGAGCGTATCGAGCGTCACGCCGTCGAGATAGTCGTTGATGAGCTTGTCCAGATTCTTCCACACGTCGAGCGTAGGACACTCGTCCGAACGCGAGCAGCCCTTGCAGTCGCCGTCCAGGCATGCGACCGGTGCCAGGCTGCCTTCGGTCAGGCGCAAGATCTCGCCCACCGTGTACTGCTCGGGCGGGCGCGTGAGCACGTAGCCGCCGCCCTTGCCACGCATGCCCGAGAGCATATTGGCGCGCACAAGCGTAGCCAAAATGTTCTCGAGATATTTCTCGGATATCCCCTGACGCGCGGCGATCTCTTTGAGGGGAATGCGGCCCGCCGCCTGGTGCTCGGCCAGGTCGACCATAACGCGCAGGGCATATCTGCCCTTTGTGGAAACCAACATATATATAGCTGCCTTTCGGTCTTTTAATTCGTAGAAATTCTAGCCGAAAAATTGGTTTTGAAAATACCTATTCCCGTCAAGCTGGTTAATCGACTCGTAATAATCTTCTATTTCCTATTGTGTTACTAGGCTTTACTGTCTACTATGCTTGCCAACAGCAAAACGAACAACCCATAAGGTTTGTGGGTTTCGCTGCCACACACACCGTAAAACCACACGGTATCCAGTCATTTGAACACTTTGGAGGTTCACCATGAGCAATGTTTACACGTCCATCGATCAGCTTATCGGCCACACTCCGCTTCTGGAGCTCACTCACTTTGAGGCCGATGAAGACCTCAAGGCCCGCGTGCTCGTCAAGCTGGAATACTTCAACCCCGCCGGGTCCGTCAAAGACCGCGTCGCCAAGAACATGATCGACGAGGCCGAGAAGGCCGGCAAGCTCGTGCGCGGCGGCGACTACACCATCATCGAGCCCACGAGTGGCAACACCGGCGTCGGCATCGCCTCGGTGGCGGCGGCTCGCGGCTACAAGGTGATCATCACCATGCCCGAGACCATGTCCGTCGAGCGCCGCAAACTTATGCAGGCATACGGCGCACAGCTCGTGCTCACCGACGGCTCCAAGGGCATGAAGGGCGCCATCGCCAAGGCCGAGGAACTGCAGAAGGAGACACCCAACAGCATTATCGCCGGCCAGTTTGTAAACCCCGCCAACCCCGCCATCCACAAGGCCACGACCGGCCCCGAGATCTGGGCTGACACCGACGGCAAGGTCGACATCTTCGTCGCCGGCGTTGGCACCGGCGGCACCGTGACCGGCGTGGGCGAGTTCCTCAAGGAGCAGAACCCCGAGATTAAGGTCGTCGCCGTTGAGCCCGCCACCTCCCCGGTGCTCTCTAAGGGCCAGGCCGGCCCGCACAAGATCCAGGGCATCGGCGCAGGCTTTGTGCCCGACGTCCTCGACACCCAGATCTATGACGAAATCATCCCCGTCGAGAACGACGACGCCTTTGCGACCGGCCGCGCCGTGGGCCACAAGGAGGGCGTGCTCGTGGGCATTTCGTCCGGCGCCGCCGTGTGGGCCGCACTGCAGCTGGCCAAGCGCCCCGAGAACGAGGGCAAGACCATCGTGGCCCTGCTCGCCGATACCGGTGAGCGCTACCTGTCCACGGCACTCTTCCAGGACTAGGGCCTGTCGCCCATAGGTTGAGCCCAGGACGAACCGGTCTCCTCTCTCCCGGCAGTCTGAGCCCATCCCATCAGGGCGCCCCACGAGTCGTCCGAACTTGCTACAATGTCTGCGGCGCGGAACCAACCTCCCCCGCCGCTTTTCTTTTTTGGCCACATGCCACCAAGGAGAACCTCCCCATGCACAACAAGCGCGTGCTCGTCGCCATGAGCGGCGGCGTCGATTCCAGCGTGACCGCGTACCTGCTCAAGCGCCAGGGCTACGAATGCGTCGGTGCTACCATGCGCCTCACCTGCCCCGTGCCCGACCCCGCCACGGGCATGAGCAAAGTCGACCGCGACATCGCCGATGCAAAGGCCGTCGCCGAGCGCCTGGGGATACCCCACCACGTGCTCGACCTGCAGCAAACCTTCGACCGCAGCGTTATCGAGCGCTTTGTGAACGCCTACCAGGAAGGACTGACGCCCAACCCGTGCATCATCTGCAACCGCCACATTAAGTTTGGCGCGCTGCTCGATGCGGCGCTGGACATGGGCTGCGACTACATCGCCACAGGTCACTACGCCAAAACGAGCCAGGCGTCCGACGGCACCTGGCAGCTGCACCGCGGCGAGGACCCTAAAAAGGACCAGAGTTACTTTTTGTATTCGCTCACGCAAGAGCGCCTGGCACGCACGATCTTTCCGCTGGCTGGGCTGGACAAAGAGCGCGACGTGCGCCGCATTGCCGCCGAGCAGGGCTTCATCAACGCCAAGAAGGCCGAGAGCGAGGATATCTGCTTTATCGCGGACGGCGACTACGCGGGCTATATCGAGCGCCGCTGCGGACATCCCGCTGCACCGGGCGACATTGTGTGGCGCGACGGCAGCGTGGTCGGACGTCATAACGGCGCACTGCGATACACCATCGGCCAGCGCAAGGGCTTGGGCGTCGCGATGGCGCATCCCGTGTACGTAACGGGCGTCGATGCCGCCAACAACATTGTGCATCTGGGCGAGGCCGAGGACCTGACGGCCGCAGCGCTCACGGCCAACGACTGGATCTGGAGCGCCCCTGCCGACCGCATGAAGGCAGAGCTCACGTCCGGCGGCATTCGCGTGGGCGCCAAGTACCGCTACCGTCAGAAAGACCAGGCAGCGACCCTTACACGTGACGAAGACGGACAAATGCTGCTGACCTTTGACGAGCCGCAGCGAGCCATCGCCCCCGGCCAGGCCGTTGTAGTCTATCGCGGCGACATCGTCCTGGGCGGCGGTACCGTGACCGGCGCACTTAAGTAGCCGCGGGTTTATCGCTGCACGTGTCGAAGTACCTCAACAGCGGCACCAACCTCGATTACGCGACGCTCGAGGCCGCGGCGAATGGCCTCGAGTCGACCCTCCGCCGTCGCCCATTCGCTCTGCGAAAGAATCTCGATCGCCTCATCAACAAATCCGTTGAGTCGTGATGAATCGAACCAATCGAGTGAGTCCGCAAGCGCCAGCTGGACGGAAGGGTCGGGCCCAAACGGCTTAGCAGAAAACCCAAACTCCCCAGCTGCGAGCACTGCAGTTGGTACGTTGTACCACAGGCAGTTGCCGCTATCGAACAGCGGAGCAGGCCTTATCTCCAGGGTGTCGACATTGCGGATGATGCCAAAGTTTCGCCAATGGCGGTCGCTGTTGGCCAAAAGGGCATCGCAAACGATCATCTGCGACATAGACCTTCTCACGGCGACCTCATCGACACCATGCTTACCAAGAAAGCGGCAGTACCGGTCGTACGTCGAGCCTCCTCGCTGGCCGCCAAGGGCGTTCTTAACGTAAACAGCCGGAACGTATTCCTCGCGGCCGTCAAGAAAATCCTCGCACAGGCACACGGGGCCATTGAACATCCGCTCAACCGTATAGGGAACAAACTCGCCCTCCGACAGCAAGCGACGATGTAGAGCCGTTGCAACCGCCTCGTTAAAGGGACGCTGATCGTCCATCCCGCAACCTTTAGCCAAAACGCGAATGCCGTTTCGGATCATCCACGATTTAGGAAGCTCGCCCTCGGATGTGTTGTCGGGATTTTTAAGACCGATGCCCTCCAGCCAACCCGAACGCTCTTCGGGCGCCGATCGCTCAAAATCATTCTCGAAGTAATTGAGGTTTCGCCATTCGAGCCCGTCGCATTCTGCCGGTCGCAGCCAATAACAATCCGAAAGTGATAGGCCCAGGCACCGAACCGGAACCTCGATGCCACTGGCAATTCCCAGTTCACGATAGCGCGAGACGAGCCCGGGGCGGACGTCAGGCACCGACCGATGGCTCCACCACACGTTGAGCTCCCGCTTATTCACCGTTGGAGAAGAGCTCGAGCACGTGCCGAACGGCATTCGTTGCGCATCGAGGACCTCGGCGATTTCGAAAGGAAACTCGCGCGTCGGATCAAATGAGACATGCGCGACCTCATGGTCGGCGGACATCAGCGCAAACTTGCGCCCCACATCGGCCGCAGGACGGCGTCCACGTTTGCGGACCTTTTGATAAGCGACCGCAGAATTGTACTCGACCATCTTCCGGCCGCCCACAATATCGCACACAAGCGTCCCCGATGCGGCAAGTTGCGATATGCGGGCTTTCGTAACGCCCAACAGGCGGGCGGCATCACCCATAGACAAGTACTCAAACGTATCCATACACCGCATCACCTCGTTAAGCAATTAACACGTTTAAGTTAATAGATTACATACATCATAATACTAAACATCCTAAAGCGAAAAAAGGCCCGAGAAATCGGGCCTTAGCGATCGGTCAGCCGAGTCGCAAGCTGCTCCCCTAACGCTGTACGTAGGCGCGGACGAGCTCAAAGGTGTTACGCACACCGTCGATGTGGCTGCGCTCGTAGTTGTGGCTCGCGTACACGCCGGGGCCGATCAGGCCATGGCGGATGTCGTAGCCGGCCGAGAGCGTGGCCTCGACGTCGGAGCCGTAGTGCGGGTACACATCG
>USNA01000054.1 GCA_900555955.1 uncultured Collinsella sp.
GATTACTTTCTGCTCCCTCCCTCCAGCGGCTCACGGCGGCAAGCCACGGCCTGCACGTATTGAAAAAATCATCATCGAATCTATCAGTATGGCATCGGACAAAACGTTTTGCCCCACCAGTTGGCGAATTACCGCGCCGCCGTCACATATCAAACGCCAAAATGTGCGAGACTGTCTTGTGCAATTGTGTCGGCCGAGGGAGCGCCGACGCTCGATTCGCATGGAGTAACCCACAACGATGCTGCTTACGCAAACGACAACGCCCGAGGACGTCAAGGCTCTTAATCGTGCCGAGCTCCCGCAGCTCTGCGACGAGATTCGCCACGCCATCCTCGAAAGCTCCGCCGCCGTCGGCGGGCACGTTGCCCCCAACCTGGGCGTCGTTGAGCTTACGGTTGCGCTTCATCGCGTGTTTAACTCCCCTATCGACAAGATTGTCTTTGACGTTTCGCACCAGACCTACGCCCATAAGGCGCTGACTGGGCGTGCGTATACCTATATCGATCCGAAGCGCTTTGGCGAGGCCTCTGGCTTTGCCAATCCCGACGAGTCCGAGCACGACCTGTTCGCCATGGGCCACACCTCCACATCGGTGAGCCTGGGCTGCGGCTTGGCACACGCCCGCGATCTGGCGGGCGACAGCTACAACGTCATCACCATCATTGGCGACGGCTCGCTTTCGGGCGGCTTGGCGTTTGAGGGCTTCAACAATGCCGCCGAACTCGACAGCAACCTGATCATCATCGTCAACGATAACGACCAGTCCATCGCCGAGAACCACGGTGGCCTCTATCGCAATCTGGCCGAGCTGCGCACCAGCAACGGCACCTGTGAGCGCAACGTTTTCCGCGCGATGGGGCTCGACTACCGCTATCTGGACGCCGGTAACGATGTGTTGGCCCTCGTCGACGCGCTGCAGGAGCTGCGCGATATCGATCATCCCATCGTGCTGCACGTCTCCACCGCCAAGGGCAAGGGCTTTGAGCCAGCCCAAAACGACCCCGAGCGCTGGCACCACGTGGGTCCGTTTGACATGGCGACCGGCCGCAAGCTCTGCCCGGGCCATCCAAGCGAGCCTGCGCCGCGCACCTATGCCGACATTACGGGCGAGGCGCTCAGCGCCGCCATCGAGCGCGATCCGCAGGTCGTTGGCATCACGGCCGCCACGCCCTACATCATGGGCTTTACACCCAAGCTTCGCGCTGCCGCCGGCAAACAGTTCGTCGATGTGGGCATTGCCGAGGAGCACGCTGTGACCTTTGCCACCGCGCTTGCGCGCTCGGGCGCCAAGCCAGTCTTTGGTGTGTACGGCACGTTTTTGCAGCGCGCCTACGACGAGCTGTGGCACGACCTGTGCCTCAACGACGCCCCCGCAACCATTTTGGTGTTTGGTGCGTCAATCTTTGGCACCACGTCCGAGACGCACCTTTCGTTCTTTGATATTTCCATGCTGGGCGCTCTCCCCAATATGCGTTACCTGGCGCCTTCCTGCATGGAGGAATACCTGTCCATGCTGAGCTGGTCGCTCGACCATCGCGAGCATCCTGTGGCGATTCGCGTACCGGGCATCGGCCTGGTAAGCCGCCCCGACCTTGCGCCCGCCGAAGACACCGACTACAGCGCCGTTCGCTACAACGTGGTGCGTCAGGGCCGCAACGTTGCCGTGCTCGCGCTTGGCGATTTCTTTGAGCTGGGTGAGCGCGTGGCAAACCGTCTGACTGCCGAGTACGGCATCGAGGCCACGCTCGTCAACCCGCGCTTTGCAACCGAGCTCGACCGCGAGTTCCTCGATAGCCTTGCCGCCGAGCATCGCGTTGTCGTCACCCTCGAGGACGGCATCTTGGACGGCGGCTGGGGCGAGCGCGTGGCATGTTATCTGGCATGCACGCCGTTGCGCACGCGCACCTTCGGCATCGCCAAGGGCTTCCCCGACCGCTACGACCCCAACGAACTGCTCGCGCAGAACGGCATGACGGTCGAGAACATGGCCGCCGAAGCCGTAAGGCTACTCAACGAGTAAGAAAACCTCCGCAAGGAAAGCATCCCTGCGGAGGTTTTTATTTTCCCAACTCAATTATCTCGATCTGTAACATCTAGGGCCCGAATTCCCGTCTAACTGTTACAGATCTAGACAAGACGTCTTAGTCCCTGACCTTTGTCTCAATCTGTAACAGATAGAGACCTTTTGTCCGTCCAGATGTTACAGATCGAGACATTCGAATTCCCCTGAAGAGAAAATCTCGATCTGTAACAGTTAGAACCCATTTCCTCGTCTACCTGTTACTGATTGAGACAAAACAGCGAGGCGGGCCGTCCGAAAAGCACTATCTCAGCAGCAACAACCGACGTTTGTCCAGATAAAACCTGCCAAAATAAACCTGTCCCTTTTTGGTAGGTGGAATTACCCATAAGGCAAGTATGTTTCTGAGTTATTTCGTGTTGACCCATTTGAGCGCGATAGGGTATAACTCTACTCAACCGCTAGGGATTTTATTGAGAAAGGTGTTCTACCATGAGCAAGAACCTCTCCCAGCAGGTCGTTCTCGACCGCCGCGGCTTCGTTGCCGCCACCTTCGCAACCGTCGCCGGCCTTGGTCTTGCCGGCTGCTCCGACACCAGCGCCGAGGCCGACAAGGGTTCCGCCGCCGGCTCCCCCAAGAGCTCCGAAGATACCGAGGCTTCCACCACGCTCGACGCCAAGGCGTTCGACAAGCTCGTCGACAACGGCCCCAAGGCCAATGACGACGCCATCGCCGCCAGCACCTGGGCCACGGCCGTCAAGGACGCCGGCGTCTTTAAGATCGGTGGCGTTCAGACTTCCACGCTCTTCTCCCTCCTCAACGAGAAAGACGGCAAGACCCGCGGCTTCGACGCCGGTATCGCACAGCTCCTGTCCAACTACATCCTGGGCGAGAACAAGGTCGAGATTACCCAGGTGACCTCGGACACGCGCGAGTCTGTCCTGCAGAACGGCCAGGTCGACGCTGTCTTTGCCACCTACACCATCACTGACGAGCGCAAGAAACTCGTCTCCTTTGCCGGTCCCTACTACTACACCCAGCAGGCCATCCTGGTGCTTGCCGATAACGACGACATCAAGAGCGTCGACGACCTGGCCGACAAGAACGTCGCCGTCCAGTCCGGCTCCAACGGCCCCGCCATCCTGGAGGAGTTCGCTCCCAAGGCCAGCCAGCAGGAGTTCAAGACCGACGAGGAGGCCCGCCAGGCACTCCAGCAGGGCCGCGTTGACGCCTACGTCATCGATAACAACATGCAGCAGAGCGCCCTGGTCCGCGAGCCCGGTAAGTACAAGATCGCCGGCAAGCCCTTCGGCAGCAAGGAGCCCTACGGCATCGGCCTGTCGCTCGATTCCGACGGCGTCGCCTTTGTCAACGACTTCCTTAAGAAGATCGAGGACGATGGCACCTGGACCGAGCTGTGGCAGATCTGCATCGGCGACCGTACGGGCGACACCAATGTTCCCGAGCTGCCCGAGATCGGCGCCTAGGCAGCGAGCCTGGTAACGACCGCAACGAAACCATACGGAAACGCATGATGCGCTTTATTGCGGTAAACTGTTTCCTCACTGAGTTGTCGGGGCTTCCGTACACACGGGAGCCCCTTTCCTTATCGGCGGGAGGTCCGCATGAGTCTCTCCGAGCTCTGGTCGCTCTATGGCCAGAACTATATCGACGCGCTGCTAGCAACCTGGGGCATGACGCTTGAGTCGTTTGTCATCGCCATGGTGCTGGCCGTCGCCGTCACCGTGATGCGCGTGTCGCCGCTCAAGCCGCTGCGCGTCTTTGGCGACCTGTATGTCCAGGTCTTCCGTAACATCCCCGGCATCGCACTGCTCATCATCGTCGTCTATGCGCTGCCGCCGCTCAAGGTCGTTCTGCCCTACCGCACCTGCGTTATCGTCGCCACGGTCCTTTTGGGCTCGGCCTTTGGCTCCGAGAACTTTATGAGCGGCATCAACACCGTCGGCGTCGGCCAGGTCGAAGCCGCCCGTTCGCTCGGCATGAGCTTTAACCGTATCCTCGCCAAGATCGTGATTCCGCAGGCGTTGCGCTCGAGCGTACTGCCCATGACCAACCTCTTTATCGCCGTCATGCTCACTACCGCCTTGGGCAGCCAGGTGCCGCTTAAGCCGCAAGAGCTTACCGGCGTGGTGAGCTACATCAACACGCGCTCGCTCGGCGGCGTCGCCGCGTTCTTTATCTCGGCGCTCGGCTACCTGGGCACGGCCTTTGTGGTGAGCCACATTGGCAACTACATCGATAAGAAGGTGAGGATCCTCCGATGAGCAAGCATTCCTCCCCTGCACTCACCATGCGCGATGCGCTCTACGAGGCTCCCGGCCCCAAGATGCGCGCTAAGATTCGCATCGGCACCGCCATCTCACTCGTCACCGTGGCCGCGCTCGTCGCCCTGGTACTGCAGCGCTTTTATGTGACCGGTCAGCTTTCGGTCCACTATTGGTATTTCTTTACACACCTCACCACCTGGAAGTTCCTGCTTGCCGGCTTTGAGGGCACCGTCAAGGTCGCACTCACCGCTGGCGCCATCGCGCTGGTGCTGGGCTTAGCCCTTATGCTCGGCCGCACCAGCGACATTAAGCCGCTGCAGCTGGTCTGCCGCGTGCTTACCGACTTCTTCCGCGGTGTGCCGAGCCTGCTGTTTATCTACTTCTTCTTTTTGGTGCTACCCCAGTACAAGATCGCGCTGCCGTCGTTTTGGATGCTCACGCTTCCCGTTGCGCTCGCTGCCGCCGGCGTGCTGGCCGAGATTTTCCGCGCCGGCGTCAACGCCGTGCCGCGCGGCCAGGTCGAAGCCGCCCAGGCACTCGGTCTCTCCAAGGCTAAAATCACCTTTAAAATCGTGTTGCCGCAGGCGATTCGGTTTATCATTCCGTCGTTGATTTCGCAGCTCGTGGTCGTAGTCAAAGACACCACCGTCGCCTATGTAGTGAGCTACCCCGACCTCATGCAAAACGCCCGCGTGCTCATTACCAACTACGACGCCCTCGTGTCGGTCTACCTGGTAATCGCGGTCATCTACATCCTCATCAACGTCGCAATTAACAAGGCCGCCGTCTACGTTTCGCACAAGACCGGCGCGACCATCATCCGCTAACGCTTTACCATTTCTAGTCATAAGGAGCCGAGCACCATGGCACAGAGCACCTCTTCCACCGGCAATCAGCCGCTGATCGAGCTCAGGCATGTCGATAAGCACTATGGCGATCTGCATGTCCTCAACGACATCAATCTCTCGGTCGACCGCGGCGAGGTCGTCGTTGTGATCGGGCCCTCGGGCTCGGGCAAGTCGACCATGTGCCGCACCATCAACCGCCTGGAAACCATCGACTCGGGCGAGATCCTCATCGAGGGCGAGCCCCTGCCGCAAGAAGGCAAGGATCTTGCCCGCATGCGCGCCGAACTGGGCATGGTGTTTCAGCAGTTCAACCTGTTCGCACATATGACCGTACTGCAGAACGTCATGCTGGGACCGGTCGATGTGCTGGGTGTCTCCAAGGACGAGGCCCGTGAGCGCGCCATGGACCTGCTGGGCCGCGTGGGCGTTGCCGAGCAGGCCGATAAGGTGCCTGCGCAGCTTTCGGGCGGCCAGCAGCAGCGCGTGGCCATCGCCCGTTCACTCGCCATGCAACCCAAGGCCATGCTCTTTGACGAGCCCACAAGCGCCCTTGACCCCGAGATGATCAACGAGGTGCTCGAGGTCATGGTCCGTCTGGCCCAGCAGGGCATGACGATGATCGTCATCACGCACGAGATGAACTTTGCCCGCCGCGTGGCCGACCGCGTCGTGTTTATGGCCGACGGCCAGATCGTGGAAACCGGCACGCCCGACGAGTTCTTCGACCACCCCCAGACCAAGCGCGCCCAGGACTTCCTCAACTCCATCAAGGGCCACTAACCAGACCGCCCACCCGCCCGCCATGCCCATCCAAACTCGAAAGTTACACCTATGATCGGAACTCGCACTTCATCGTCCTACACCCCGCACGTCAACGTCGCCCCCGCCGACCGCCCACTCATCCTCGTCGCACCGCGCTGGGAAGAGGCAGAGCCGTTTTTAACCGAGATGCTCTCCCCCAACGAGGAAATCGCAAGTGTCTTTGTCGATGCCATCCTTGCCGCTGGCTTGGTCTGGTGTGCCGACGCCCCCTCTCCGCGGGCCCCCCTGCCGCTGCAGATGTCCATCACCGAGGACATTGAGGTCATCCGTCATTACGTCGATATCGCCGACGGCATCGCCATTCCCGGCGGCCCCGATGTCAATCCCAAACGTTGGGGCGATGATCGACCCTACGACCCCACCCTCTGCTGCGAGATCCGCGATAGCTTTGAGTTTAAGCTGGTCGGCGAGGTGCTCCGCGCCAAAAAGCCGCTCTTTACCACCTGCCGCGGCACGCAGCTGCTCAACGTCGCCACCGGCGGTGCCCGGTGCCGGGCCGTCGCCACAATTGCACGCC
>USNA01000055.1 GCA_900555955.1 uncultured Collinsella sp.
CAAGATCTTGCAGCGCTACTACGAGAACACGATAGCCGCCGCACCCGAGGCGGGTGACGACTCGCTGCTGGCGGCCTATGGCGGCGATGGTGGGCATCTGACCGACGAGCACTTTAAGCACATGGCAGAAGTCTCGGGAACCAACATCCGCGAACTCGAGAGCTTCTGCGAACGCTGCGCCGACGAGGCAGGAGACCGCGAACGCGAGGGCAGCGAGCTCAGTTTCGACGACATCGACGCCATCGCAAGCCAGTACTTCGATACGTCGGCCAAAAAGATCAACGTGCAGACGGTCCAGTCTGTCATTGAAGAGCAGTACGGCGTGACGCACGAGGAGCTCATCGGCCCGCGCCGCAACGCCAACATAGCCAAAGCCCGCCATATCGCCATATATCTGGCCATCGAGATGTGCGAGATGACGACTACGGCGGTGGGCGCGGAGTTTGGCAACCGCAACCACTCAACCGTCAGTACGAGCTATAAAAAGGTTCAGAAGATGATTCAGGAAGACCGCACCATAACCGAGGATCTCAAATCGCTGCGAGATAAAATTACACTGCGCTCGTAGGGAAATAGAGACACCTGTTGAAAACTTGTCGAAACGCCGGGCATAACATGTCTAAAACTCGCCACAAGGCGATGAAAAGTTTTCCGCAGGTTTTGAACGTGGAAAACACGGTCGGTTGCGCACAGGGCGCTGTCGATTCTCTTTTTGGGGTTGACCAGCGCTTTTGGGAGTAATCAACAGTTTCGTCAGTGCTATTACTATTATTAAGATATTTATATCTATAGAAAGGTATTAAAAGATGAAGTTCACCGTCAGCCAAAGCTCGCTCACGCAAGCCATCGGCGTCGTTATGAAAGGCGTCGCTTCGGCATCTACCCTTCCCATCCTGTCGGGCGTGCTCGTTAAGGCGCAGGACGGCATCTTGGAATTCCAAACCTCTAACTACACCATCTCGATTCGTCATCGCATTGCCGCGCATGTCGAAGAAGAGGGCGAGATGGTGATTCCCTGCAAGATGCTCTCGAACATTACGAAAACCCTTCCCGACGCCCCGGTTACCTTTGAGCTCTCGGAGCGTCAGGTGCTGATCGGATGCGAGAAGAGCTCCTTCCGCCTCAACACGCTCGACGCCAACGATTTCCCCGAGTTCCCCGCCTATGCCATCGAAAGTGCGGTGGAGCTCCCGACCGATATCCTGTCCGAGATGGTCGGCCGCGTGTGGCGCGTCACTTCGACTGATAAGGCCCGCCCCATCCTGGGAGGCGTGCACATGAAGGTCGAGAACAACACCGTGCGCCTGGTGGCAACCGACTCCTTCCGTCTGGCTGTATGCGACACCCAGGTCGAGACCTCGACGCTCGAGGGGTCCTTTGAGCTCAACGTTCCGGCCGACGCCTTCAACGACGCCCTGAGCATCATGGCCAGCCAGGCGACCATCATGATCGGCGCCGCGGACACCCAGGTTGTCTTTGAGGCCGGCAACACCACCTACGTGTCGCGCCGTATCGAGGGCGTGTACCCCAACTACAAGCAGCTCATCCCCGATTCGTGCGTGACGAGCGTCAAGATCGACGTGGCGGCTTTTAATGCCGCCCTCAAGCGCGTGGCGGTCATCGCGAGCGCGAACCCCGCAGTCAAGTTCGAGATCGATGTCGAGAACGGCCAGATGGGCCTGTCCTCCATCTCCAATGACCAGGATCTGGCGCAGGAGACAATCGACGTCGAGGCCGAGGGCGAGTCGGGCACCATCGCCTTTAACTACCACTACATCTTTGGCTGCCTCAATGCCCTATCCAAGGAGAAGGAGATCACGCTGGAGCTCAAGAGCTACTCGCAGGCGGGTATCTTTAAGTCCTACGACAAGATCAACTATCTGTACCTGGTCATGCCGGTTCGCATCTAGCGCTGCGCCATGACCATGTTTGCCCGCAACCTTTCCGTCGCGCGCTACCGCAGTTTCGATAGCTACCGTCTTGACCTGGACGAAGGCGTGACGGTGCTTGCGGGACCCAACGCGGCGGGAAAGACCAACCTTATAGAGGCGCTGCAGCTTTTGACGAGCGGCGCCTCGTTTAGGCATCCCACCGCTGGCGAGCTCGTGCACGACGGCACGGGCTCGTGCAGGCTCGAGTTGAGACTCGAGGGCGATGGCCGCGTGCTCGATATGGGGCTGGGCGTTGAGGACGGCAAGCGCTCGTTTAGCCGTAACGGCAAGAGATGTTCGGCCGCCGGCGTGCGCGGGGTTTTGCCGAGCGTGCTTTTTTGCCCCGATCATCTGGATATGGTCAAACGCGGTGCCAGCGTGCGTCGGGCCGCCCTCGACGACTTTGGCGTGCAACTGAGCGCCCGTTACGCCGACCTGGCGAGCACCTACGGGCGTTGCGTGACGCAGCGCAACGCCCTGCTCAAGGAGTCCTGGTGCTGCCGCGAGATGCTCGGCGCATGGAATGACTCCATCGCTCGCGCCGGGTCCGCCCTGCTCGTGCATCGTTTGGCCCTGCTCGACCGACTGGCGGGCCATGTGCGCGCCGCGTATGGGCAGGTGGCGTCCGGTGAGGACGCAGGCGTGTCCTATGTGTCCACACTGGGGGATTTGCCTCAAACCGAGGGGCGCGAGGAACTTAAGGGCTGGGCGTACGAGCATATGCTCGCGGCCCTCGATGAGCGTGCCGATGAGGAGATGCGCCGCGGCGTGACGCTTGTGGGTCCGCATCGCGACGAGATTGAGTTTACCGTTGCGGGTCGATCTGCCCGTTCGTTTGCCAGCCAGGGCCAGCAGCGAACGCTGGTGCTTGCCTGGAAGGTGGCGGAAGTGGCCGTGGCGCGCGATATCCTGGGCACCGCGCCACTGCTGCTTTTGGACGACGTGATGAGCGAGCTCGATGCCGGGCGGCGAGGCGCTTTTCTGCAGCTGATCGGTGATGACATCCAGACGGTCATAACCACCACCAATCTGGGGTATTTTACCGATGACCTGCTTGATCGAGCCAAGGTGGTGAGCATGGGTGAGACGTGCTAATTACGAGCGCGAGAACGGAACGGTTGCCTTTGGCGGCTTTTTGGATGCCGAGCGTCAGCGCATCCTGGCGGGCGCCACACCCGAGCGCCGCGCGCCAATGGAGGCTGCAGAGGAATCTCGTGCGGTCTATCGCGCCTGGAATGCGGTGTGCTCGGGCACGCGCGAGGGACGCCACGTGACGGGCCTGCGCTACCTGCCCGAGTCCAATGAGCTGCTGGTGTATCTCGATTCGCCCTCGTGGACGCAGGAGATGACGCTGCTGCGCGAGATCATCCGGGCACGCATGGAGCGGGCCGGGGCGCATGTGGACGGCCTGGTGTTCAAAACGACTGCGCCCGGTCACACGCCGCCGGCTGCCAAGGAGCGCCTGCGCCCAGCCGTGACCGAGCGCCCGCCGGCTCCGCACGCCGATCTCAGCGAGGCCGAACGCGGCGAGATTGAGCGCCAAGTGGCGCCCATCGAAGATCAAAAACTGCGCGAGGCCCTCGAGAATGCCATGAGAGCTAGTGCCGAGTGGGCCAAGGGCGTGCAAAGCAAAAAAGAGCCTTAAATCGCATCTGGTGGCCTTGTAGAGCCAAATACCCTCGTTCCCGAGGGTATTTTTTTACGATAAACTAGTAAGACTGTACACATTTTCTTAGCTGAAGGAGGACGTGTGGCAAACGAAAACGATTACGATGGCGGCGAGATTAAGATTCTCGAAGGTCTCGAGGCCGTTCGTAAGCGCCCGGGCATGTACATTGGCTCGACGAGCGTCAGCGGCCTGCATCACCTGGTGTGGGAGATCGTTGACAACTCCGTTGACGAGGCCATGGCCGGTTTCTGCACCGAGATTCAGGTGACGGTCCACGCCGACAACTCCATCACGGTCGTCGACAACGGGCGCGGCATCCCCGTCGACGAGCATCCTATCAAAAAGATCCCGACGCTCGAGGTCGTCATGACGATCCTGCACGCCGGCGGTAAGTTCGATAACTCGGCCTACAAGGTCTCGGGCGGACTGCACGGCGTGGGCATCTCCGTCGTCAACGCGCTGTCCAAGCGCGTGGTCGTGCAGGTGCGCCGTGATGGCAACGTCTACGAGATGGAGTTCTCGCGCGGCAAGACCGTCAAGAAGATGAAGGTCGTGGGCACCTCGGATTCGACGGGTACCACCGTCAACTTCTGGCCCGACGACGAGATCTTCGAGACCTGTGTCTACGATTTCGATACGCTGCACAACCGTCTGCAGGAGACGGCGTTCCTCAATAAGAATCTAAAGATTGTGCTGACCGACGAGCGCGAGGCGACTCCCCACGTGGAGGAGTTCTGCTACGAGGGCGGCATCATCGACTTCGTTAAGTTCCTCAACGACGGCAAAGACGTCCCCGAGGCCTTTAAGGAGCCCATCTATATCGAGGGTAAATCGGATCCGGATGCGCCCGTGACCAAGATGGGCGAGGTCGAGGTGTCCCTGCAGTGGAATGCCGGCTATGGCGAGAACGTCATGTCGTTTGCCAACGACATCTACACCCCCGAGGGCGGCATGCATCTCGAGGGCTTCCGCACCGCCCTCACCCGCGTGATTAACGATTACGCCCGCAAGCAGAACCTGCTCAAGGAGAAGGACGCCAACCTGAGCGGTGACGACGTGCGCGAGGGTCTTTCGGCCGTTATATCGGTCAAACTGCCCGATCCACAGTTTGAGGGCCAGACCAAGGCGAAGCTCGGCAGTTCCTACATGCGCGCGCTCACGCTCAAGATCGTGACCGATGGACTGACCGATTATCTGGAGGAGCACCCCAAGCCCGCCCGCGAGATCGTCAAGAAGGCCCAGCAGGCCTGCAAGGCCCGCAACGCCGCCCGCAAGGCGCGCGAGGCGACCCGTCGCAAAAGTCTGCTCGAGACGGCGTCGCTGCCCGGCAAGCTCGCCGACTGCTCGGTGCGCGATGCCGAGCTGACCGAGCTCTTTATCGTAGAGGGCGACTCGGCAGGCGGTTCGGCCAAGGACGGCCGTCGCCGAGACATCCAGGCGATTCTGCCCCTGCGCGGCAAGATTTTGAACGTCGAGCGCGTGGGTGACCACCGCGCGTTCTCGAGCGACACCATCCAGTCGCTCATCACCGCGATCGGCTGCGGCGTCACGACGAGCGCCGGCGACGGTGGCGACTTCGATATCAGCAAGGCGCGCTACCACAAAATCATCATCATGACCGATGCAGACGTTGACGGTGCGCATATCCGCATCCTGCTGCTGACGTTCTTCTACAAGTACATGCGCCCGCTGATCGATGCCGGCTATGTCTATGTTGCCTGCCCGCCCATCTTTGGCATTAAGGTACGCAACAAGATCCATTACGTGTATCCCAACGGCCGCCAGCCCGAAGACGAGATTCTGCGCGACACCATTCAGAGCCTGGGCCTGAACCCCGACGACAACGACGAGGACGGCAAGGCCAAGGACGGCAAGATCACCAAGAAGCGCAAGGGCTATACCGTTCAGCGCTACAAGGGCCTGGGCGAGATGGACCCCAAGCAGCTTGCCTCGACGACGATGGACCCCAAGACTCGTATCCTGCAGCGCGTGTCGATCGAGGACGCCGTGGTGGCGGACCGCGCCGTGCGCGAGCTCATGGGTTCCGAGGTCGGCTATCGCCGCGAGTACATTGAAAAGCATGCGCATGATGCTCGGTTCCTTGACGCTTAAGAGGAGGTAACGTGGCAGACGATATCAACAACAACGAGGGTATGGACGAGGCCGGCGACGCCGGCATGCCCGATGATCTGAAGCGCCTGCTCGCCCGCGCTGAGCAGGGCGAGGACGGCGATCCGGATTCCTATAACCCCGACGCCGAGGATGAAGAGGACGAGGATGACGACGCCGAGCTCGAGGAGAGCTTCGGCGCGGTCGATCGCGGCGCCTCGGCCGGCGAGGATATCAACGGCGGCCAGCTCCAGATTTCGGAGTTCGGCCGCGAGATGAAGCAGTCGTTCATCGAGTACTCGATGTCGGTCATCACAGCGCGCGCCCTGCCGGACGTGCGCGACGGCCTAAAGCCGGTGCACCGCCGCATCCTGTACGCCATGAACGAGAGCGGCATCTACCCCAACCGCCCGCATAAGAAGTCGGCCTGGACGGTCGGCGAAGTTATCGGCAAGTACCATCCGCACGGCGACTTCGCGGTCTATGAGGCCATGGTTCGTCTGGCGCAGTGGTTCTCCATGCGCACGCCGCTCATCGACGGCCACGGTAACTTCGGCAACATTGACGGCGACGGCGCGGCGGCTATGCGTTATACCGAGAGCCGCCTGGCAAAGCCCGCCATGGAGCTGCTGCGCGACCTGCAAAAGGATACCGTCGACTGGCAGCCCAACTACGACGAGTCGCTCGCCGAGCCCGTGGCGCTGCCCGCGCGCTTCCCCAACCCGCTGGTCAACGGCCGCGCGGGCATGTCCACCTGTAAAGACCA
>USNA01000056.1 GCA_900555955.1 uncultured Collinsella sp.
GTGTTTGCCGCCGAGGGCATGGAGCTCATGAACCAGTACTCCGGCGCTGCCACCTCCACGCCCGCGATCGCTATTGCGCTCGTGGTGCTCGTCGGACTTGCCTGCGGTTATCGCAAGCTCAAGACCGTCGGCAAGGTGCAGAAGTCCCAGCCGTGGGCATGCGGCTATGCTCCCAACGAGCATATGCCCGTCGTGGCCACGACCTTTGCCTCCGAGGTGTCCTGGTTTATGCAGCCGCTCTACACGCTGCGCGACCGCTGCACGGCCGTCTGCTGGTCCATCGCGCACTTCTTCCAGAAGCTCACCGGTGTGGCCGAGGCTGTGGAGCCCGTACCCGACAAGGTTCTCGTCGATGCCCCGCATAAGGGTGTCGAGAAGCTCGCCGACCTCGCGACTAAGCTCGAGGGTGGCAACTACAGCATCTATATCTGCTACATCGTCGCGGCACTCGTGGTGTTCCTCGTGCTCGCCGTGCAAATGGGTTAAGGAGGGGAGAGCATGAACAACATCGTACTTGCCGTTCTGCAGGGCGTGGTCGTCATGGCCGTCGCGCCGTTCTTCTCCGGTCTCGGCCGCGTGATCCGCGCCAAGATGCACAACCGTCGCGGCCCCAGCATCATGCAGGACTATCGCGACCTGGCCAAGCTCTTTGCGCGCCCCGAGTCCCAGAGCGAGGACGCGAGCTTTGCGCTGCGCATTATGCCGCCGCTGTTCTTCGCCGTCGCCTTTATGCTCGCGATGGGCCTGCCGCTCTTTACGGCGCAAAGCCCCATCCCGGTCTTTGGTGACGCCATCACCATCATGTACAGCCTGGCGCTCGCCCGCTTCTTCTTCGCCCTTTGCGGCGTGGATTCGTCCAACGCCTACGCCGGTATCGGCGGCGTCCGCGAGCTGCTCATGAGCGTGCTCATCGAGCCGTCCATGCTGCTGGCGCTGTTTGCCGCCGCCCTGGTGTGCGGTTCCACCGACATCGCCACCATGGGTCAGCACATCATGACGGGCGCCATCGACGCGCCGGTCGCCGTAATCCTCGCCGGCATCGCCTTTGCGATTGCCTGCTACATGGAACTCGGCAAGCTGCCGTTTGATCAGGCCGAGGCCGAGCAGGAGCTTCAGGAGGGCCCGCTCGCCGAGCTTTCCGGCCCGTCGCTTGCGATGGCCAAGCTCGCCATGTCCATGAAGCAGGTCCTGGTCGTCGCCTGGTTCTGCGCGATCTTCGTCCCCTGGGGCGAGCCCGCGACCGTGGGCGCCGCCGCCGTTCTGGGTGCAGTCATCTTCCTGGTGAAGTGCCTGATCGATTTTGTCGTATGCGGCGTGATCGAGAACTCCTGCTCGCGCTCGCGTTTTAAGGTGCTTGGCAATCAGACCTGGGCCGTCGTGGGCATCGCCGTTCTGGCGTTTGTCTTCGTGGTCGTCGGCGTGTAGGAGAAGGGAGAAACAATGTCATTTGCAGTCAGTCTGTCCCTTCTCGGCTTGGTCGCTATCGCGGCCCCGATGGTGGCCTCGGTGCTCGTCGCCCTGTTCCCCCGTCCGTACGCCAAGTGGTTCAGCGTTTTGGGTGCCGCCGTCTCGACGGTCTGCACCATCGCCCTCGCCGCGAATTTCGCTGGCGCCGGCATGCCCGACACGCAGGTCCCCCTGATCTCGTTTGGGCAGACCCTCGTCATGGGATTCACCTTCGATCGCATGAGCACGCTGCTCGCGCCCGCCTTTGTGGGTATCGGCTTGCTTGTCGTGATCTATTCGATTCCCTATATGAGCGAGAATAACCGTGAGCATCCCGACGCACCGCGTCGTCGCTTCTACGCGTACCTCGCGACCTTCATCGGTGCCATGGCCGGCCTCGTGTACAGCTCGACCCTTTTGGGCCAGCTCGTGTTCTTTGAGATCACGGGTGCGTGCTCTTGGGGCCTCATTAGCTACTACATGACGCCTACGGCCAAGAAGGCCGGCATGAAGGCCCTGATCATTACGCATATCGGTGCGCTCGGCCTGTATCTGGGCGCCGCCATCGTGTTTGCCCACACCGGCACCTTTGCCATTACCGCGATTGCCGGCCTCGACGCCAAGCTCAAGGCCATCGTCCTTCTGCTGGTGCTCTTTGCCGCTTGGGCCAAGTCCGCGCAGGTACCCATGTACATGTGGCTGCCTTCGGCCATGGAGGCCCCGACGCCTGTCTCGGCCTACCTGCATGGCGCCTCGATGGTTAAGGTCGGCGTGTGCGTGTTCGCGCGTGCGCTCGTCTCTGCCGGCGAGATTCCTGAGATCGTGGGCTGGGTCGCCATTATCGACGCCATGGTCACCATGCTCTTTGGTTTCCTGATGTACCTGCCGCAAAAGGACATGAAGCGTCTGCTGGCCTTCTCCACGATCGCCCAGCTCTCCTATGTGTTCTTTGGTCTGGGCCTTTCGGTCTTTGGCAGCCAGCTGGCCTTTGACGGTGCCGTGTGCCACATCTTTAACCACGCTTTCGCCAAGACGCTGTTCTTCCTGATCGCCGGTTCGTTCTCCTTTACGCTCGGAACGCGTATGCTGCCCAAGCTTCGCGGCATCGTAAAGAAGTACCCGATCTCGGGCGTGGGCTTTGGTGTCGCGGCGCTCGCCATTGCCGGCGTGCCGCCCATGAACACGTTCTTCTCGAAGTTCCAGATCATCGCCGGCGGCTTCTCCGTGGGTGCCGGCAACGTCGCGATCCTGGTGCTCGTGTGCATCATGGTCGCCGAGACCGTCGCCACCTTTGCCTGGTTCCTCAAGTGGATGGGCTATTGCCTGCCCGGCGAGCCAAGCGAAGAGGTCGCTGCGGGAGCCCCACTTCCCCGCGCGATGGCGTTCGTGTTCATCGTGCTCATCATCATGGTCATCGTCAGCGGCCCGCTTTCGGCCAGCTGGATCGGTTAGGAGGTAGAACGACATGGGTTATTCGATCGTCAACATCCTTGGCGGCCTTCTGATCGTCACGTCCACCATGGTGGTTGTCTCCAAGAACATCAAACATTCCATCCACTGGTATGCGGTGCAGTCGCTGGTGCTCGTGGGGCTTCTCGCCACGCTCGGTGTCACCACTGGTGCGCAGGAGCTGCTTATGTGGGCTGGATCTGCCTTTATCACCAAGGTCGTCCTGGTCCCTTATATCCTCAACCGCGCATATAAGAAGATGGGCGAGCCGAGCGACGCATCGCTCAAGGCCGGCCTTAAGCCCGCGTGGGCCATTTGCATCATCGCCGTCGAGGTCGCGATTTGCTTTGCCGTTGTGACGCAGATCAGCCTGCCCACGGCCGAGGTCGCAACGCCTGCGCTCGCTATTAGCTTCGCTCACTTCTTTGTGGGCCTCACCTGCATCATCTTGCAGCGCAACATCATGAAGCAGATCTTTGGATACTGCCTTATGGAAAACGGCAGCCATGTGACGCTCGCGCTTTTGGCCCCCACCGCTCCCGAGATCATCGAGATCGGTATCGCCACCGACGCCATCTTTGCCGTCATCATCATGTCCATCGTCGTGCGTCGCATTTGGGACGACTCCCACTCGCTCGATGCGCGCGACCTGTCCGAGCTGAGGGGGTAGTCCATGGAAACGTTGATTCTCGCCCTGCTCGCGACTCCTTTGGTGTTCTCGCTGGTCATGGCGTTTTTGCCCAAGAACACGTCCTATAACGTGTTTGCCGGTCTCAACCTGGTCTCCGTCGCAGCCGTCCTGGTGCTGTCGATTATGACGGCCGGTGACGTCCTTATGAGCGGCGACACCGCGAGCGCTCTTGGCCTGTGGTTCCACCTCGATTCGCTGGGCGCCATCTTTGTGCTGCTCATCGGCTTTATCGGTTTTCTTACGGGGCTGTTCTCGCTGCCCTATGTAAAGGCCGATATCGAGGAGGGCTCCATGCCCGCCGAGCGCTCCAAGCAGTATTTTGCGCTGTTTAGCCTGTTTGTGTTCACCATGCTGCTCGCGTGCCTGTCCAACAACATGATCCTCACGTGGGCCGCCGTGGAGGCAACCACGCTTTCCACCGTGTTCCTCGTGGGTATCTACAAGAACAAGACGGCCCTCGAGGCTTCTTGGAAGTATGCGATGGTCTCCACCGCCGGCGTGGCCTTTGGCCTGTTCGGTACACTGCTGATCTACGCCAACGCCGCCGACGTGATTCCCAACGCCCACGAGGCCGCATTCCTGTCGTGTGTGCTGCCGTATGCCGACCAGTTCGACCCGACGCTCATGCGCCTTGCCTTTGCGTTTATCGTGATCGGCTTTGGCACCAAGGCCGGCCTGTTCCCCATGCACACTTGGCTGCCCGATGCCCACTCCCAGGCCCCGAGCCCTGTCTCGGCCCTGCTCTCTGGCGTGCTGCTTAAGTGCGCCATGCTTGTGATCATGCGCTTCTATGGCTTTACCATCCAGGCCGTGGGCGCCGAGTATCCGCAGCTTTTGCTGCTGATCGTCGGCACGCTGTCCATTTTGGTGGCGGCACTTTCGATGTTTCGCCAGGACGACCTCAAGCGCCGCTTTGCGTACTCGTCTGTGGAGAACGTGGGCGTTATCGCCCTGTGCCTGGGTATCGCCGCGGCCCTGCTGCACTGCGTGTTCCACGGCTTTACCAAGACGCTTGCCTTCTGCGTGTCCGGCAACATCCAGCACGCCTTTGGCACGCGTAGCCTGGCTAAGATTCAGGGTGTCGTCGAGGTTGCCCCCGCAACCGCCGCGCTCGCCATCTTGGCACTGCTCGGTCTTGGTGCCTTCCCGCCCTTTGGCATGTTTATCTCCGAGTTCCTGACTTTTGTCGCCGGTGTCACCGCCGGTCCCATGTGGCTGGTCGTCGTGGTCGCCCTCGGTCTTACCGTGGCCATCTCCGCGCTCACCCGCATCGCACTCAAGTCGGTGTTCGGCCATGCGCCCCAGGGCATGGGCAAGCATGAGGCCCCGGCGCTCATGCTTATCCCCGAAATCATCCTGGCCGTCATGATCTTGTGGTTTGGCATCGCCACCCCGCTGCCTCTCGTGCACGGTGTGGAGACCGCGACCGGCATCGTGCTCGAGCAGAGCACCGAGGAACTTCACGCGACGCCGATGTACCGCGCTGTGTTCGGTACCGAGACCGCTCAGAGCGAGGTGGAGTAACGAATGATTGAAACTGAGAACAAGGTGTACGCCCGTCGCTGCGAGAGCCATGTCGAGGCCCTGCGCCGCGCCGTTCCGGGCTGCATCGAGAAGGTCGAGTGGCAGTGCGAGGACCAGCTGACGATCACCGTCAAGCAGGACAAGCTGCCCGAGGCCGTCCACTACCTGTATTACGAGCGCTACGGCTGGATTCCCGTGATCATCGGCAATGATGAGCGCAGCCTGTGCGGCCGTTACGCCGTGTATTACGTCATCTCCATGGAGGGGGAGGATCCCGGCTGGGTGGCGCGGCGCACCCAGGTCGACCCGGGCCCATGGATCCCGGCTGGGTGACCGTCCGCGCCGAGGTCGATCCCGCCAAGATGACGTTCCCGTCCGTGACGCCGTTCGTCCCCGCCTGCGTGTGGGGCGAGCGCGAGCTGCGCGATATGTTCGGCCTGATCCCCGAGGGTCTGCCCGATCGTCGTCGCCTGGTGCTGCCCGATGACTGGCCCAGCGGCCTGTACCCGCTGCGCAAGGACTCCATGGACTACCGCTTCCGTCCCGCTCCTGCGAGCGACATGGAAAACTACGAGTTCTTGGCCGATACCAAGGGCAAGGAGACCACACTCGTCCCCATGGGACCGCTGCACATTACCTCCGACGAGCCCGGCCACTTCCGCCTGTTCGTCGAGGGCGAGACGATCGTCGACGCCGACTATCGTCTGTTCTACGTGCACCGCGGCATGGAGAAGGTCGCCGAGACGCGCCTGAACTATGACGCCGTGACGTTCCTCGCCGACCGCATCTGCGGCATCTGCGGCTGCGCCCACTCGGTGGCCTATGCCGAGGCCGTCGAGCGCGCCCAGGGCATTCATGTCCCGCCGCGCGCCCAGTACATCCGTGCCATCATGCTTGAGGTCGAGCGTCTGCACTCGCATCTGCTCAACATTGGCCTGGCGTCGCACTACACGGGCTTCGACTCCGGCTTCCAGCAGTTCTTCCGCGTCCGCGAGAAGTCCATGGACCTGGCCGAGAAGCTCTCCGGTCACCGCAAGACCTACGGCCTCAACGTGATCGGCGGCGTGCGTCGCGACATTTTGGCTGAGCAGAAGCTCTCCACGCTCACGACCATCCATCAGCTGCGCTCCGAGGTTCAGGAGCTCGTCGACGTCTTGCTCTCCACGCCCAACTTCATTGAACGTACGAGTGGCATCGGCATCTTGGACCGCAAGATCGCACGCGACTTCTCGCCGGTCGGCCCGCTCATGCGTGGCTCGGGCTATGCCCGCGACGTGCGCTTTGACCATCCCTTTGACGGCTACGCCGATCCGGATGTTCAGAAGATGGCCGAGGATGTTTTTGCGAAAAATTCAATTTTA
>USNA01000057.1 GCA_900555955.1 uncultured Collinsella sp.
GGACGGCGCGCAGCGTCGGCCGGTTACGGCGTTTGGTAAAACGCCGTAACTAACGAGCTCCGTACTGCTCGTAGTAGGCGTCGATGGCGGCCTTGAGTTCGTCATCAATGACGACCTTGCCGTCGATCTCGTGGTTGTAGAGGGTCTCGACGACCTCGGCCATGGAAACGATGCTCGCAACGGGGAAGCCGTACTTTGCCTCGATCTCCTTCTGAGCGGTGGTCACGCCACCCTTGCCGACCTCCATGCGGTTGAGGGACACGATCAGGCCCTTAATCTCGACATCGGCAGCAGCCTTAACCTTGGGATAGGTCTCGTCGATGGACTTGCCGCTGGTGGTGACATCCTCGACCATGACCACGCGGTCGCCGTCCTGGGGCTCATAGCCCAGCAGGTTACCCTTGTCGGCGCCGTGGTCCTTGGCCTCCTTGCGGTCGCAGCAGTACTTGACCTCCTTGCCGTACAGCTCGTGGTAGGCAATCGCGGTCACGACGGCCAGCGGAATACCCTTGTAGGCCGGTCCAAACAGCACGTCAAAGTCGTCGCCAAAGTTATCGTGGATAGCCTGGGCGTAATACTCGCCCAGCTTCTTGAGCTGGTAGCCCGTCACGTAAGCGCCGGCGTTCATAAAGAACGGGGACTGACGGCCGCTCTTGAGCGTAAAGCTGCCGAACTTAAGGACGTCGGACTCGACCATAAACTTGATGAACTCTTGCTTGTAAGCCTCCATGTGGGCTCCTCTCGTAATCGCGTACGTGCCTTCCAGTTTAGCGCAGGCAGGGCGTCGATGCGGGCGGTTCACGCCGGCCTTTATCTTTTTCGACAGCCTCGTTTGGCTCGCGCTACACCAGGCGCATGGCCTCCTGGACAGCACCGTAAAGGTTGGCGTCGTTGCCGAGCTCGGCCGCCTTTATCTGCGGCACAGGAATGCCGGCAAGGGTCCCTTCGTAACTCGCGAGGGCCAGCGACATCTGCGCACGCAGGGCATCGACGAGCTCGGGATGGCACGAGATGCCGCCTGCGATCACAAAGACCTCGGGGTCGAGCACGGCCTGCAGGTTGATGAGCTGTCCGTCAAAGGCACGAGCGTAGCGGTCGAGGGCGCGCTGTGCCGCCTTGTCGCCATCCGCGATCCACTCAAAGACGCGGCGGCCGTCCACCGGAGAACCCGCAGGCAGGCCCTTCTCGGCAACGACAGCATCGCGGAGCGCACGCCAACCGCCCGAATCGGCAAAGGAGTTTCCCATGTTCGCGGCAGTCGTGACATCGTTGCGCAAGAAGCTGAACTCGCCTGCAAAGCAGTGCGCGCCGCGCAGGACCTTGCCGTCGATGACGATACCGCCGCCGATGCCCGTGCCAATAGCGAGCACCACGCCAAAACGCGTCCCGCGCAGGGCGCCAGCCGCATACTCACCGAGTGCACAGCACTTACCGTCGTTATTGACGGCAACCGGCACCCCCAGCGCCTCGCGCATGAGCTTTCCAAGTGGACAGCCGTCCATAAACGTGAGCGCACCGCCGCGATGGATCGTTCCCGTGACATCTTCCTCGTAGATACCGCCGGGTGCGCTCACGCCTACAGCGCTCACGCGCTCACGGTACGGCTCGACGAGCCCGATCAACGCCGAAACCGTCTCCTCAGCCGTGGTAAAGCCCGTCGGCAGGCTCCCGCGCTCGCGGATGGAAAAATCCTCGCCCAGCACAGCCCATTTAACGGCCGTACCGCCCATATCGATTCCAAAGAATTCCTGCATATTCGTTCCTCACGCACCATAGCCCCGGACGCGCATCGCCGCGACCACCACAGGGGCTGCCCCTTATGATGGTCATGCGGCAAATCGCGCCCGGAGCCGATTATCTCTCTGTTTTACGCCTCTACTTTGGTCAGACGAAGCAACATATCGCCGACGTAGGTTTCACCGTGGGTCACATAACCGCCACGCAAACTGCCCTCCCAAAGAACGTCCCCAATTACTACTCATTTAAGTACGTCCCCAATGAGTGCGGCGGAATGAAGGGGACTGGATTGTAAATGTTGGAGAAGAGCCGTTAGCGCCCGGGGGTCAGAATCACCAGGGCGTCGTGCTCAAAGGGATGCTGAGCCACGCGCACGGTGCCGTCACCGTTGTCGCGGACGGGCAGCTTGGCGATGCGCTTGTCCTCCATGTCGAGGACCGTCGCCGTCCAACCGCGCGCGCCATCGAGCTTAAACTTGAGCGCCGTGGTACGCGGCAGGTACGTGACGACACGATCGCCAACGCGCGCCACACGAATGGCCTCGCGCGCATCATTGAGAAGCTCCTGCGCGGGGACCACGGCAAGCGCGTCGTCGCCAGCCGTAGCGCCCAGGCCGGCAAGCACATGCTCGATCGCGCCAAAGTCCCAAACGCCCGCAAATTGCAGGCACTCCTGCCAGCGGAACGGCATGTCGAAGCCCTCGCCCAGCACTGAGCCCTGACTCTTGCTGGTCTGCCAGTTCCAAACACCGTGCGCACCATAGGTCACGCCGGCACTCGCACCGGCAAGGATCGACGACCACACGCTCGCGCGGCAGTCCTGTGCGGTGAAGCGCCAGTACACGTTACGCGACGCACCCATCTGCTCGTAACAGGGCTCGGAGTTGACCATCGGCTTTTTGGGATAGTTGGCGATAAAGTCCTGCGGCAGGCGCCAGGCCTCGGGCTGGCCCTCGTAGTTGTGACCGGGCTGGAACATGTAGAAGTCCAGACGGTCCAGGTACTGCGACGGAATGGTGCGGTTGCCGCGGTTGATATGCATGGTGCGCAACGCCTCGGGCGCGCGCTTGATGACCTCGTCGAGGGCATCCTCGTAATAGGCGATCGCCTCGTCGCTGGCAAAGTCGGTATCGCCCGTCACCACGTAGACGGGGTCGAACTCGCCCAGGTTCTCAACGACGCGGGCAACGTGGGCGCGGACCTCCTCGCGCGGCATAGTCTCGGCACCGCAAAGCTCGGCAATCTTGGCGCCCCAGGTACCGGGCACGTAGTTGCACCACATAAGCACAAGTGCCGGACGAATGCCGTGCTCGACGGCAGCGCGACACATGGCGGCGGCGCGATCCCAGTACGCCTGGTTGGGACGGGACCAATCAAAATGCACGCCGTCCTCGCTGGCATAGGGCCAAATGCCCAGATCGGGGCAGCAGCGATCCCACTGCGGCAGCGTGTTGATCTGCAGCACGTTCATGCCCTGCTCGGCGCGGCGGGTCAGATAGTAGTCCCAATCGGCCTCGGTAATGCTCGTAAACGCACTCCAGCACGTATCGGCAAACCAAAAGAACGGCCTGCCCTCGCACAAAAAGCCGTCCTGACGACCGTTGACGGTCAGCTTTCCCAAACTCATCTGCATGTCCTTTCGTTTGATAAAGGAGTTGCGAACCGGCAGATTCTTTCGCGGTAACCCCGCGCAAAAGCCCCTGGCGCTTAGCAAGCCCCGGCGAGTAGGCGCCACGCGCCCCCAATCAGTCTACCTTGCAGGAAAGGCCCCGCCGGGCTTGCGCCTGACGGGGCCCTGTCGTGTAGGTAAGGTCATAGACGACCGAATGGTTTGGCCTTAGGCCTCCATCTCGGCGAGCTCCTCCTTGGAGAAGCCAGTGGCAAAGACGACGGCAGCGGCGATGACGAAGGAGATCGCCATACCGACGATGGCCCAGACGGTATTCATCTGGCCACCCTGCAGGTAGTTGGTGAAAACCAGGAAGTTAGCAGCGCCGCCGGCCAGGTAGTAGGTAACACCCATGAGGCCGGAGAACACGGCGCCGATGGCACCGCCGATAAACATACCGAGCATGGTGCGACGGAAGCGCATGAGGATACCGAAGAGCGCGGGCTCGGTAACACCGCCGGCGATGGCGGAGATGACGTAGCCCAGAGCAAGACCCTTCTCGTCAGGGTTCTTCATCTTGAGGAAGGCACCGAAGGCGCAGCCCCAGACAGCTGCCATAGCGCAGTTGGTGGAAACGAAGACGAAGGGATCGTAGCCGGCGGCGATGATCTGAACCTGGGCGAGCAGGATGACGGGCATGTGCATGCCGCAGACCACGAAAAGCTGCCAGAAGGCGCCGAGGATGGCCATGACGATCAGGATACCGATGCCGCCAAGGTCAGCAAGACCAAAGAGGGCGTTGGCGATGACGTTGCCGATCTCGTTGCCGATGGGAGCGAGGACGATGAAAGCGATAGGAATGGTGACGATCATGGTGCAGAACGGCGTAAAGACCGTGGACAGCACATCGGGCATGACCTTCTTAAAGAACTTCTCGATAAAGTAGAGGACCGGCACCGAAAGGATGATCGGCAGGACGGACTGCTGATAGTTGGCGGCAGCGATCTGGATGCCATAGACGGAGATGATTCCGCCACCCTCCTGGGTAGCGACGCTCACGACAGACGGGGCCATAAGGGCGCCGCCGAGGAGCATGCCGAGCACCGGGCTGGCGCCGAGCTTCTTAGCGGCGGCATAGCCCAGGTAGATGGGGATAAAGGTGAAGGTTGCCTCGTACAGGGTGGTATAGAGGAACGTGTAGGTCGGATCGGTGTCGGAGATAACGCCGAGCATCGTGGGACCAAGAATCGCAGCGATGGTGCGGAACAGACCGCCGGCCATGAGCAGCGGAATCAGCTGGGTCATGGAGCCCGACAGATAGTCGAGGATGATGTTGGGCAGGTTCTTGAGCTCGAACTTCTCCTTAGGAGCGTCGAGGTTCTCGTCGACCGCGGCACCCTGCTTGACGCCGGACATGGCGACGAACTCGGCGAGCACCTTGGGCACGTTCTGGCCGATGATGACCTGGAGCTGGCTGCCGGCGAACTGGCAACCCAGAACACCCTTGACCTTCTTGATCTTCTCCACGTCGGCCTTGCTGTTGTCCTTGAGCGTCAGACGCAGGCGCGTCATGCAGTTGGTGGCGACGGTGACATTTTCCGCACCGCCCACGAGCTCGAGGACATCGGTGGCAATCTGCTTGTTATCTACTGCCATGGGACCCCTCCCCATATCATCGTGTGCCTAATCGCTTGGGCGCAGGCACGCCTTTGGCCCGGTGACTATAACCCCTTACGGTTACCGAACCCTTGGATACGCTGTCGTAAACAATCTGTTTACTGAACGTTTACAGCGCTTAGTTTACACGCAGCGTTGAATTTGTGGCAGTTTTGCCGTTTGCAGTCCGGTGAACGGTAGGAAATCGGGGGTGAACGTAATTGAATGCCAAGGCATTACATATAGTACCGTTTATTTATAAATGGCCGTCTACGTGGGATTTTATATAATCTATCACCCAAATTCCTTGTTGACTCATCAACAAAAGCCCTGCTAGATAGTAGTAAACGAGTGTTTAGTAGTTCATTGAGTGTTTGATTTGACCGTTTACCGAGTTCATCTGCTTATTCTCTAATTCTGCTTTACACTAAACATGTTTAGATTGTATTGCCGCGATTGTTTAGTATTTGCGGCACAAAGGAGGCAGCTCATGGAACTCAAATCGTGTACCTACGCAACCGTCACCACCTTGGGCGACTTTGGCCCCTGGATCAGCAGGGTCGTTCTCGACCTGCCCTGCACCGTGCGCGCCAACGATATCGATGCGAACACTTTCCATATATATGTAGAGCGTCACGAGCGCACGGGCGAGGTCCTGATGCGCAAGGAGCACGGCGCCGACCATGCCGCGCCCTCCGTGGGTTACATCGACGTTCTCGCCGCGTATCCGTGCGACGAGAACGGCCGCAAGCTCGCCGTGGGCACCCATGTGGCACTCGAGGTTGCCGAGCAGCGCCTGACCAAAAAGATCGAAGGCAGCGTCCTGGGCTCGCGCATGCTCGATGACCAGCTGCACGTCACGCAGCTCGCGGCTCTTCCCGGCAACGACGGCGACGACCCCACCTGCGGCCTGGTCTTCGATACCTGTCGTGGCAATATCTGCCCCGCACTCAAGGGCTGGAGCAATGCCGTACAAAAGACCGCCGTCAATGGCATCGCGCTCGAATACGGCTTCTTTGAGCCCAGCTTTAAGGCAGAGGACTCGGCCTGCTTCAATCCCTTTGCGCCTGGGGACACGGTCGTGCCCCAAAAGGCCCCGCTCGTGGTGTACCTGCACGGCGCCGGCGAAGGCAAGGGTTCCACGCAGGGCGAGGGCCCCGCGCGCGCCTATATCGGCAACCGTGTGACTGCCATTAGCCAGGCGCAAATCCAGCGCTACTTTGGCGGCTTTGCCTGGGTGCTCGTGCCGCAATCTCCCACGTTTTGGATGGACAACGGCGTCGAGCAGCTCGGTCGCTCCAACCAGAGTATCTACTCCCCCGTGCTCAAGGCGCTCATCGACGAGTTTGTCGCCGAGCACGCCGACCGCATCGACACCGACCGCATCGTGGTCGCCGGCCTTTCCAAAGCCTCGCGATA
>USNA01000058.1 GCA_900555955.1 uncultured Collinsella sp.
GGGCCATTGTGGCCATTGACAGCGGATTGGGTCATATGAGCGAAAGCCCGCCAGAGCGAGCAAGGTGCCTTGAAGCGAGGAGGCATTGACCTTCTGGTCATGCCGCCGAAGTTGAAAGGCAGATTGCCGCCCTGGCGGGCTCGCAGCGTCAAGTGGTTGCGGCGTGTGGTAAAACGCCGTAACTAAAACCCGTGGCGCTCCAGGAAGCGGAAGGCTAAGCGGATCCAGGGACGGACTGCCACCTGCTTATCCTCGTTGTCGACCGCGGTGTTGGCGTTGCCGAGCGAAAGGCCGTGACCGCCCTGGTCAAAGACGTGCATCTCGCAAGCGACGCCCTCCTCCGCCATGCGTTGGGCAAACGGATAGACCTGCGCGATCGGCGCCGTCTTGTCGTCGGACACGCCCCACACAAAGGTCGGTGGCATCTGACGCGAAACATGCGTGGTGGGGCAGATGTCGGCCAGATGCTCGTCAGTTGCCTCGCCGCCCGTCACCATCGACAGGTAGTCGTTGAGCAGATCGCGCCCCGTCTTGCCGCCCGTCTTGGGCACGCGCAAGTCAATGCGCGGATCGCGCGTCTGCATGTCGCGCACATAGGCAAGGTCGAGCAGCGGATAGCCCAGCACCACGGCATCGGGACGAATGTCGTCCGGACGCGCCCCTGCCAGGCCCGCGAAGGGACCAGTCTTCCACTGCGTTGCCAGCGAGGCGCAGATCATGCCGTCAGATGCCGTGCCCGGCGGGGCCCAGCTAACGCCGCCCGCCGAGAAACCCACGACGCACACGCGCTTGGGATCGACATGCCACTCGTCGGCGTTGGCGCGCACCGTGGCGACTATCTTGGCAAGGTCTGCCTGCGGGTGCGGAAAGCTCACATCGCCCGTGCCGCTCGTCACATAGTTGAGCACAAAGGCCTGGTAGCCGCGGTCCAAAAATGCAAACGCCACCGGGTCCTGCTCGTGCGGAGCGATATGTGTAAACCCGCCCCCGCCACAAATGATCACCGCGGGGCGGCGGCCGGCCATTGGGCTTGTCGGGGAGCGGCTCGGCGCCCAGATACGTAAACGTCGCCGGATATTCCTCGGTCGGCTCCTCGCCCCACAGCGCATGGTTCTCGACAATCATATGTGCTCCCTTCGCGCAAATTACGCGCCCTTGTTTTTCGCCTTCAAGCGTACCCCACTTGAACCCGTGGAGCAGAAACACTCCAGCAATTAGTTTCCCTTCAACTGATATATCACATAATCCCAGCTCAGAGGTATCGCTGAGCAGCGTAGAATAGGGGACGTTGACCAAGCCGCGAAACACATATGAAACGTTTCCGGCAAACCAAACGCGCGATATGCGCCTATTTAAGTTGGAGGCAACTATGGGTCTGCTCGATTCGCTTAAGTCCACCTTCACCTCGACGGGCGAGGCGTCCGTTCCGCCCGCAGCGAGCTTCGCCACCCGCGAAGGCGTCATCTATGCCCCCGTCAACGGCGTGCTCGTCAACCTGAACGAGGTCCCCGACGAGACGATCGCCTCGGGCATGCTTGGCCAGGGCTATGGCATCGAGCCCATTACCGGCACCATCTATGCGCCCGCCAACGGCCGCATCGGCGCCACCACCGTCACCAACCACTCCATTGGCATGATCACCGAGGACGGTCTTCGCGTGTTCATCCATGTTGGCCTGGGCACCGTGGAAATGAACGGCAAGGGTTTTGCCCGCTTTGTCGAGATGGGCGATGTGGTCAAGGCAGGCCAGCCGCTCATCAGCTTCGACCGCGAGGCCATCAAGGCCGCCGGCCACGAGGATATCGTGACCGTCATCGTCTCCGAGCTCGATCGTCTTAAGAGCATCGACCATGTCGGCGAGTCCGGAACGCTTATCGGCGGCAACCCGCTCGTCAAGCTGGGCGACCCGCTGCTGGTGGCCAAGACCAAGTAGTCAGGCCCCGCGTCACACAGCCAAAAGGCACCTCGTCAAGCGCCCGCGACCATTTGGCCTCGGGCGCTTTTCGTTTGAAAAACCATCCCGCCAATGCCTTATCTGTATAGCCCAAATGAACCGAGCTGCTAGAATATCGAACTGTATGGATAACTATCATTCAACCGTTATGGGAGGATACGTGAACCGCACCAAAATCGCGCAGCTCTATGCTGATGCCGAGTCGCTCGGCGGCCAGACCGTCACCGTCGCCGGCTGGGTCAAGTCCGTCCGCGACATGAAGAACTTTGGCTTTGTTACGCTCAACGACGGCAGCTGCTTCCGCGACTTGCAGGTCGTCATGAACCGCGAGGCACTCGACAACTACGACGAGATCGCCCATCAAAACGTCTCGGCCGCACTCATTTGCACCGGCACCGTCAAACTGACCCCCGATGCGCCCCAGCCTTTCGAGCTTTCTGCCACTTCCATCGAGGTCGAGGGCACGAGCGCCCCGGATTACCCGCTGCAGAAGAAGCGTGCAACCGTCGAGTTCCTGCGCACCCAGCAGCACCTGCGCCCGCGCACCAACCTGTTCCGCGCCGTGTTCCGCATCCGTTCTGTCGCGGCTGCCGCCATCCACCGCTTCTTCCAGGAGCAGGGCTTTGTCTACGTCAACACCCCCATCATCACCACGAGTGACTGCGAGGGCGCCGGCGAGATGTTCCGCGTGACCACGCTCGACCCCAAAAATCCACCCCTCACCGAGTCCGGCGAGGTCGACTGGAGCCAGGACTTCTTTGGCAAGCACGCGAGCCTCACCGTGTCCGGTCAGCTCAATGCCGAGAACTTTGCCATGGCCTTTGGCGACGTGTACACCTTTGGCCCCACCTTCCGCGCCGAGAACTCCAACACCACGCGCCATGCCGCCGAGTTTTGGATGATCGAGCCCGAGATGGCCTTTGCCGATCTGAACGACTACATGGATAACGCCGAGGCCATGCTCAAGTACGTCCTTAAGGACGTTATGGCCACCTGCCCCGACGAGCTCAACATGCTCAATAAGTTTGTGGACAAGGGCCTGATCGAGCGCCTGGGCCACGTGGCAAACTCCGACTTTGCCCGCGTTACCTACACCGAGGCCGTCGAGATCCTGGAGCAGGCAGTTGCTGCTGGCCACCAGTTTGATTACCCCGTCAGCTGGGGCATCGACCTGCAGACCGAGCACGAGCGTTTCCTGACCGAGGAGCACTTTAAGCGCCCGACCTTCGTAACCGACTACCCGGCCGAGATCAAGGCGTTCTACATGCGCATGAACGAGGACGGCAAGACCGTCGCCGCCGCCGACTGCCTGGTTCCTGGCATCGGCGAGATTATCGGCGGCTCCCAGCGCGAGGAGCGCCTGGATCTGCTCGAGGCCCGCATCAAGGACCTGGGCATGAATCCCGAGCAGTACAAGTACTACCTTGACCTGCGCCGCTACGGTTCCTGCAAGCACGCCGGCTACGGTCTGGGCTTCGAGCGCTTGGTCATGTATCTGACCGGCGTGGGCAACATCCGCGACGTCCTGCCGCACCCGCGCACCGTGGGCAACGCCGACTTCTAATCGTCGGACGTTAGCTCGCGTCGCCACACGCAAACGCTCATCGCACAAGCGTCTCTCGACATCGGTCGAGAGACGCTTTTTTCAACAGCATCCGTCAAGCTTTTGGCAAGTTTTTGGTCAGTTGGGCAGGGCTGTTGAAAACTCGAACCGCCGTTTGCCGACGACTACCGACCGCCCAGAGCGCCCTGCGCCCCTGGGAAAACCCCGCGCCCTAGGCTCCATACCGTCGCCACCCAAAACGGAAAGGACGTGGGCACCATGACCGAAACCGCTGTTGAAACCTACGACACCACAACTAGGGGCGCCGCGTCGATGGCAGCCTATCGCGCCGTTCGCATCTTGCAGCTATTAAGCGAGAACACCGGCGAGGACAAGGCCATGCTTTCCGATGAGTTGATCCGGCTCCTCGCCCATCCCGACGACCCCGCCCGCATGCCCATCTCGGCGGCGCGGCGCAGCATCTACACCGCCATCTCCGCACTTCGCCATGCCGGATACGAAATTGAGTACAAACGCGGCGTGGGGTATCGGCTCTTGACCCGTCCGCTCACCGACGAAGAGATCATCCGGCTCCACGGCATGGTCATGCGTAACCGCTCTACGCCCATCGCCATTCGAAAAAGCATGGCGCAGCACTTGGTCGCCATGGCGAGTGCCGACGTTCGCGGCTACCTCGATGCTCCCGAGCCCGCTCCAAGCGCCGGTGGCAAATCCACCAAGGCCACGCGCACGCCCGTCAAGCGCATCGACACCTGCGAGCTCATCGAGCAAGCCATCGACCACGGAACCACGGTGAGTTTTGATATTTCGAGCGTCACGACACGTGGCGAAACCGAAGTAGCACGGATGACACTCCGCCCCTTTGCCATCAAGCAACGAGACGGCATCTCGTATTTGCTGGGAACGGTCTATGACGCCCGAGGCGCCGATGACACGCTGCGTACCGTAGAGATCGGGCGCATGAGAAACGTCACCACGCGTCTCCTCGACGGCAAGAAGCTCTTCGCCGCCCTGGAGGAGGACGACGCCTCCGCCGCATAAGAACCTCCGCCGTCCATTCGACTACCCGTACCGCCCATCCGGTTCTGTATTAAAAAACCCGCCAGGTTATTGTAAAAATGGACATCCGCGCTACTATAGTTCCACTTGCACTTTGTTTGAGTGCAGTGTTTCCAGCCATTTCTATACTGGGGGTAACGATATGAAGGACATCACCATCAGCCGCAGGAGCCTTCTGGTCTCTGCTGGCCTGCTCGCGCTCGCTCCGCTCGCCGGATGCGGCGGCAACTCTGGTTCCGGCTCTGCTGCCGCCGGTTCCGACTACACCGTCGGCATTCTGCAGCTCACCGAGCACTCCGCACTCGACGCCGCCAACGACGGCTTCGTCAAGGCCATCAAGAAGAGCGGCCTTAAGGTCAAAATCGACCAGAAGAACGCCCAGAATGACCAGTCCACGTGTAAGTCCATCGCCGACAAGTTCGTGGGCGATGGCGTCGACCTGATCTACGCCATCGCTACGCCCGCCGCGCAGGCCGCCGCCGGCGCCACCGCCGATATCCCCATCGTGGGTTGCGCCATCACCGACTACGCCGCCTCGGGCCTGGTCCAGGACAACGAAAAGCCCGGCACCAACGTCACTGGCGCCTCCGACCTCACCCCGGTCGCCGAGCAGCTCGAGATGATGCAGAAGGTCCTGCCCGACGTTAAAAAGGTCGGCCTGCTCTACTGCACCGCCGAGTCCAACTCCGACGTCCAGATCAAGGCCGCCAAGAAGGAGCTCGACAAGCTGGGCCTGGACTACACCGACTTCACCGTCTCGAGCTCCAACGAGATCCAGTCCGTCGTCGAATCTGCCGTGGGCAAGGTCGACGCGCTGTACTCCCCTACCGATAACACCATCGCCGCGGGCGCTTCGCAGGTCGGCCAGATCTGCAAGGAGAATAAGCTCCCCTTCGTAACCGGCGAGGAGGGCATGTGCATGGCCGGCGGCCTGTTCACCCTCTCCATCAACTATGAGGACCTGGGCTACGCCGCGGGCGAGATGGCCGTTAAGATCCTGAAGGGCGAGGCCAAGCCCGAGGATATGCCGATCAAGCACCTCTCGAGCAAGGACCTGGTCGTCGTCAAGAACAACGAGATGGCCGAGGCGCTGGGCATCGACCTTTCCGCTCTGGACGAGTAGCGCCATGCGCGGTAACGCGTCTAGGACCCGCACTCGCGCCATAGTTGCGTTATTCAATATCTGAGCCACAGGGGCGAACGCCAAAGACCGGCGTTCGCCCTGCTTGTTACGGATGAGACAAAACATCCGGCCGCAGCTCTTTTATGCATTGTTACCGCTATCATGGTGACTCACGTGTCCACCCTATCCTAGGAGGTATGAAGCATGCTTATTGCATTGCAGGGCGCCGTTTCGCAGGGCGTCCTCTGGGGCATTATGGTGCTTGGCGTGTTTATCACGTTCCGCCTGCTCGACATCCCCGATATGACCTGCGACGGCAGCTTTGCCCTCGGCGGCTGCGTCTGCGCCGTACTCATCGTCAATAACAACGTCGACCCGCTGCTCGCTGTTTTGGCCGGCATGTGTGCCGGTGCCATCGCGGGCGCCGTCACGGGCATTTTGACCACCGTCTTTGAGATTCCCGCGATCCTCGCCGGAATCCTGACGCAGATCAGCCTGTGGTCCATCAACCTGCGCATCATGGGCAAATCCAATACGCCCATCCTTGCCAAGGGCACCATCTTCTCGTCTGTCAGCAACATGACGGGCCTGCCGCAGTCCACCGTCGCCATCATCCTGGGCATCTTGCTCGCTGTGGCTATCGTCGCCATCC
>USNA01000059.1 GCA_900555955.1 uncultured Collinsella sp.
CGTGCTGGCGCGTGCGCGTGCGCCGCGCGGGGTCGGCGGGGCTTGCTACGCCGCCGGCGGCAAAGTTCACGACGGGAAGCTTGCCCGTGGCGTGGACATCGCGCACCAGCTCGACCGGAACCTGCAGCTGCTTGGCAGCCTCAAAGAGCTCGTCGTCACGCAGGGCAACAACGTCGCGGATCTGCTTTTGGATCTTGCGCATGTGGCGCACAGCCTGGACGACGTCGCCCGTGCCCGGCTCGCCCTTGGTACGAATCATCGTGGCGCCCTCGGCAACACGGCGCAGCGCCTCGCCCAGGTCGCGGGCACCGCAGACAAACGGGACGTCAAACTGGGTTTTGTCGATCTGGTAGACATCGTCGGCGGGGGAGAGAACCTCGGACTCATCGATGTAGTCGATATCGATGGCCTGAAGGACCTGCGCCTCGACGATGTGACCGATGCGGCACTTGGCCATGACGGGGATGGAGACGGCCTCTTGGATGCCCTTGATCATCTTGGGGTCGCTCATGCGCGAGACGCCGCCTGCGGCACGGATGTCGGCCGGGATGCGCTCGAGTGCCATGACGGCGCAGGCGCCCGCCTCCTCGGCGATGCGTGCCTGCTCGGGCGTGGTGACGTCCATGATGACGCCGCCCTTGAGCATCTGTGCGAGCTCGCGGTTGAGTTTGACGCGATCGGCCTTGCTGGTCTGTTCTGCCATGGTTGCTCCCTTGGTTGGCATGTGCTTTGCTTGACGGAACATCCTATCGGGGAGCTGGGTATGGCGAAATACTCAGTTTTCGAGATAATGACAAGGTCAGACTAATACCAGATTGAATGACTTAATAAGGTCAGGTGATAGGCTCATGCTTGACTACAATTTGGAAAAACGCGGCGAAGCATCGCTCTATGAGTATGTTTACCAGCAAATTCGAGACGATATTGTTGCTGGACGCATTGCGGCGGGGGAGCATTTGCCGTCTAAGCGCGCCTTTGCCAGTCATCTGGGAATCAGTGTCATTACTATCGAAAATGCATATAGCCAGTTACTCGCTGAGGGCTATATTTGCTCAATGCCGCGTCGTGGCTACTACGCTTGCGAGCTTCCGGATGCACCGGTTTTGGCTTCGGCTGCGGAGGGCATCGACCGAGATGCCGTTTCTGTGGGTCCCAGCGCGCATGATGTCAACGGACAGGTTGAGCGATTCGATGCGCTTTCTCCTTCCGCTTTGGAGGCGGCGCGGCTTTGGCAAAGTGCGCTACGGGCGACGCTGGCATCCGAAGACGAGCGCGAAATCTTTTCGCCCGCACCGGCGCAGGGCACCGCCCGGCTGCGACGCGCAATTGCTCACCATCTGCGGATGGGACGGGGTATGAATGTCGACCCCAATAACATCGTTATCGGTGCGGGCGCTCAGCTGCTCGATACCATGTTGGTTCAGTTGCTTGGAGCCGACAAGGTGTATGCGGTTGAGGATCCGGGCTATTTGCGCCTGACGCGCATCTATCAGGCTATGGGCTGCCAAGTACGACATATCCCGTTGGATGACGACGGCGTGGACCTGAGCGCTCTGCAGAAAACTGGGACCGATGTCCTTCACCTTATGCCGTCCCATCAGTATCCGACCGGTCTTGTGACGAGCATTGCGCGTCGCTATGCGCTGCTGAGCTGGGCCGCCGAGCGACCAGGTCGGTATCTCATCGAAGATGACTTTGATTGTGAGTTTCGCCTTGCCGGCAAGCCGATTCCCGCGCTCGCATCGATCGATGCCGCCCAGTCGGTTATTTACACCAACACGTTTTCGAAGAGCCTGTCATCGGCGTTGCGTCTAGCGTACATGGTGTTGCCCGATGAGCTAATGGAGCGGTTTAGGCGCAACCTTGGTTTTTACGCCTCGTCGGTGAGCTCTGTTGACCAGGTCGCTTTGGCGCGTTTGCTGGAATCGGGTGATTACGAGCGGCATGTGAACCGCGTGCGCGTTCGTGCTCGCGAGGCGCGTGATGGCCTGGCAGCGATTGTACGGAAGGCGTTTCCGGCAGGGGAGGTCTCGATCGAGCATGCAGACGCGGGCCTTTACTGTACCGTGGCTGCAGAGCGCGGAGCGGGTGGAAGCTCTTTTGTGCGGGCCCTCACGCGCTCGGGTATCCCGTTCGTCGATGTCAGTGACTGCTATTGGTGTGCCGATGGCGCATCTGTCCCTGAAAACTCAAGTCAAATTCTTGTTCAGTATGACGATTTGAGTCCAAAAGTGCTTAATACCTTGGAATTGCAGCTAATGGGAGCACTCTGCAACCTAAGTGAGTAGACCTTTGGAACTTTGGCGACCAGGCAGTTTTGTAACAAGCTATCTACCTGCGGTTTTGAAAAGCAGGATGACCGGCCTGCTCGGGATGTTCAAAAAAGTCTACTCACTTGCCGCGCAAAGTTCCCGCATGAGAAAAAATGGGGTTTTCAACAGGGCTTCGTCCAGCTTTTGGCAAGCTTTTGGCCAGTTGGGGAGGGCTGTTGAAAACTTAACAGTCCGTTCGGTGCCATTTTTGGTGCGTTCGCCCCAATGCGAGACAGGCTGGGTTGAAATTCGTGTTTTCCTGTGCCTATGAAGGATTTACTTTGTGACATATCGGCTTTTAGATACTGGCGTTTGCCCCCTCAAGTCCGCGCTTTGTGTCCGCCGCTTCCGCGACCGGAAGAAGACCGGCAGCGATATGACCTCGCCCGTAACCCGACGGCTGCGGTTGCACTCGGCTTTCCGTTGTATACATTGGTTCGGACGAGAAGCAAACGGACATGCTCTGCCAGCATTAGGCAGCGGCTGTTCCTGGGCGAGCTTCCCAGGGAATCCGTGCTGGAAACGGAGCATGGATTTTTGATTACGTCTCCTCTACTGACGGCATTCATCATGTCGCGGCATCTGACGGATCTTCAGCTTCTTTTTGTGTTGGCGGAGATGTGCGCCCTGTTTGCGGTGTGTGCCCTGCCGGCGGCACTTGAGGCGGAGCTTTCGCGTGCAATTGATTCGGGCGCGATTTCGACAACGTTCGGTTGGGTGCGCTGCCCGTCCGAGGACGGCACCGCCTCAAATTTATGGCGTCGAGACGCTTTGGTTTTGGGCGGAGACCTTGACCGTTTTTGTTCAGATGTTTGCGGGATGCGTTACGGCAATAGATTTATGGCGGTATCGCAACTCGTTCCATTGGGTGCCGCGTCGCCTTTTGAGGTCGAGGCGTATTTGCTACTTGCACTGCCGCGACCCCTGGGAGGCGAAGGTTTTTGCGGCATAGAGCTTAATGTTGAAGTGACGTTAAGCACAAGTGCTCGAGCGATTGTGGGAAAGTCCCGTGTATATATCGACCTACTTCTTTCTTCACCGGACGGTAAGCGACAGGTGGCCATTGAATGTCAGGGAAAGGCCTCGCACGGACGCGCAGGGGATGGCTTGCGTGACGCTGACCGCATGACAGCCCTTCAGGCCATGGGCTACGATGTACTTCTCCTGACACACAGACAGATATCCGATGAGGATAGATTCCGCGCGATCGTTAAGGCCATATGCAGGATGCTCGATGCTGAATATCGTGATAAAAGCCCGGATGAGCAAAGGGCTGAGGCATTACTCCGGTCTGAACTATTCGTTGACTGGACAAAATTGGGAGTAATCGACGGAAAGATGCACGTTAGACACAAAACAGCTCGATCGTGGACGGCTGCGGTTCTAAGTGAGTAGACTTTTGGCACTTTGGCGACCAAGCCGTTTTGCAACAAGTCATTTACCTGCGGCTTTATAAAGCAATATGGATGGTGTGCTCGGCAAGTTCCAAAAAGTCTACTCACTTAGTTTGTGACGAGAAATCGATGCCGAAGGCGGTCCTATTTCAGGGCGTATTTCAGCGCGTTAACGAGTCCTCGAGACACAAAAAGGCCCGAACCATGCGGTCCGGGCCTTATCGAGCTAGAGATTGTCTCTCAGGCGGCTGGCTTAGCCAAAGTAGCGCTTGAGCAGGCCGGCGAAAGCCTTGCCGTGGCGGGCCTCGTCGCGAGCCATCTCGTGCACGGTGTCATGGATGGCATCGAGGCCAGCGGCCTTGGCGCGCTTGGCAAGATCGGTCTTGCCGGCGGTGGCGCCGTTCTCGGCCTCAACGCGCATCTCGAGGTTCTTCTTGGTGGAGTCGGTCACGACCTCGCCCAGGAGCTCGGCGAACTTGGCGGCATGCTCGGCCTCCTCGTGGGCAGCCTTCTCCCAGTACAGGCCGATCTCGGGATAACCCTCGCGATGAGCGACGCGAGCCATGGCCAGGTACATACCGACCTCAGAGCACTCGCCCTCAAAGTTGGCGCGCAGGTCGGCAACGATGTCCTCGGAGACGCCCTCCATCTTGGCGACGCCCACGACGTGCTCGGCAGCCCACTCAAGCTGGCCCTCCTCCTGCTTCAGGAAACGAGAACCGGGAACGCCGCACTGGGGGCACTTAAAATCCTCGGGCAGCTGGTCGCCGTCGAACTCTTCCACATAACCGCAAACGGGGCAAACAAACTTCATGATTCGATCCTTTCGATCGATGGCGATTGCGCGCTCGTCCGGTCCCATAAGGGCCCTCTCCAGACGTGCGTCTTGACGAGTTCTATTATCCATAAATGCAACCAAATGTGAAGCCTATTAGGAATGATTTTTAATAAAACAATTTTGAGATATGAAGATGTTGATTGATTAACGATTGACAGGCCGTCTTTGACCGCCGCTGAGTACAATCGGTCGAGCAAATGTTGACCAATCAACAAATGAGGGAGTTTCCTTTATGCATCTAGCCCGCCGCGCCTGGTGTCGAACGTATCAAACGGTTTTTCGCATCGCATTGCCGGTGCTGCCCTATACCGAGCCACGCATTTTGGAGCATGCCGAGGATATGCCCGCGGTGCTTCAAAAGCGCTCGATACAGCGGGTTCTTATGGTAACGGATCCCGGCATTGCCCGTCTGGGGCTCACGGCGCCGCTCGAGACGGCGCTCGCATCCAGGGGAATTGGCGTTACGGTCTATGCCGAAACGCGTTCGAACCCCACGGTCTCAAACGTGGAGGAAGCGGCGGCGCTGTATCGCGAGAACGACTGCCGGGCCATTATCGGCTTTGGCGGTGGCTCGGCCATGGACTGTGCCAAGGGCGTGGGAGCACGCATCGCGCAGCCAAACAAGCCCATCAACAAGATGCGCGGGCTGCTGCGGATTCATCGTCGCCTGCCGCTGCTCATCGCCGTTCCCACCACGGCAGGCACGGGAAGCGAGGTCACACTTGCAGCGGTAATTACCGATGGCGAGACGCACTACAAGTACCCCATTAACGACTTTGTGCTTATCCCGCGCCTTGCGGTGCACGACCCCGAGTTTACGCGCGGCCTGCCCGCCTCCATTACGGGGCAAACGGGCATGGACGCCCTGACGCATGCCGTCGAGGCCTTTATCGGGCGAAGCACTACGCCCTATACGCGCAAGATGGCGCGACAGGCGGTGCAGCTCATCCGCGACAATTTGCTGGAGGCCTATGAGCATGGCGACAACATGCGTGCGCGCCGCAATATGCTTTCGGCGGCGTATAAGGCGGGTGTTGCCTTTACGCGCTCTTATGTTGGATACGTTCATGCCATCGCACACAGCTTGGGCGGGCGTTACGGGATTCCGCACGGCTTGGCCAACGCAATCATCCTGCCGCACATGCTTCGCGCCTATGGCGAAGCTGCTGCTCCTAAGCTCGCCGAACTCGCCCGCATGGCCGGCATCGTGCCGGTTAACGCGCAGGACAGCCTGGCGGCCGAGGCCTTTATCGATTGGGTCGATCGAATGAACGCCGCCTTGGACATTCCCAAATATGTCTCGGGCATTCGCCGCTCCGACATTCCGCAGATGGCGGCGCATGCCGATGCCGAGGCCAATCCCCTGTATCCCGTTCCGCTTTTGATGGACCGTTTGGAGCTCGAGCGTATGTACGAGGTCGTCGCGGGTGGTATGTTTGAGGACGAGAACTAGGAGGGTGCCATGAACACCGAGGAAATTGCGCGCATCGTCGGCGAGCAGCGCGCCCACTTTAAGACGCACGCTACGTTTGATGTCGATGCTCGACGTCGTGCGCTCGTGAGTTTACGCGATGCGGTACGGGCGCACGAGGCCGATATTGCCCATGCGCTCAAGACCGATTTGGGAAATCGCATGACGAGGCCTATATGTGCGAGATTGGCACATCGCTTTCCGAGATTCGTCATCAGATCGCTCATGTGGCTCGATGGAGTCGTCCGCGCCTGCATCCGTGCGACCTTGCCAATGCCGTGAGTGTGTGCAAGACGCA
>USNA01000060.1 GCA_900555955.1 uncultured Collinsella sp.
AAGCCGATGTACCGTCGGTTTGACCGGGCGTTTTCTCTTTGAGGCCATGAGTCTCGTCAGGCTGCGAGCTAGCCGGCTATCGCTTGGAATTGACGCGGTAATGGAAGATCTCGGGGTGTGTGCGAGTGTGCGTCACCTCAAACAAGATGCCATCCGAGGTGTACGACTGACTCTCCATGACGGCAACGCAGTTGTATTTGCCGAGGTCAAGATAGCTGCAGTCCTCATCGTTGGCGAGCTCGACACTCACCGTACGACGGCTCGCCATCACTTTGACACCGCGCTTGTGCTCCAGATAGCCGTAAATAGAATCTGCCGCGATCTCGGGAGTCAGGCCCTTGGCGATCGACGCCAAAAAATAGCCATGGTCCACTTGGCGCGCGTTGCCGTTGAGGCTTCGGACACGCACTACGCGAATCAACTCCTCGCCCACCTTAAAGCCCAGGTGACGAGAGAGTTGCTCGGTGCAAACCAGATGTTCGAAAGACTTAACGTCCGTCGATGCAACGGCATTGTTGCGCTTTGCAAACTCGCCAAACGACTCAACCTCTTCGAGTGCGCCCAACATGTCGGTTTCGCCCTTAAGCCAAATAACGCGCACGCCCTTGCCGTGTATGGGCTGCACAAACATCCCGTCGGCCAGCATACCCAAGGCGCGACGGACGGTATTGCGAGTGCATCCGAACTCCGCGGTCAGCTCGGCTTCGGTTGGCAGCATCTCCTGAAACGCATAGGTCCCATTAATGATGCGCGAGCGTATTTCTCGGTAGATTCCTTCGTATATCGCTTTTGGCATTGTTTCACCTCTACATTATTCATTTCCGGCTAGGCACGATAGCATTTCTTAAAGTTGTTTAAACCGAATATCGGTAAAGCGACAGGATTTAACCGTTGACGGTTTCTGTCATGCCCAAATCGGTTTCGCTCAAAACTGCCGGTACGACAATCGTCTGGTCCTCTACAATGAATCCATTGTTTAAACGTTTCCCCACGCGCAACGCGCCTCGATATTCGGAAGGCAGAACATGCTGCAAAAAATCCAACGCTTTGGCGGGGCAATGTTCGCGCCCGCCATGCTGTTTTCTATATCAGGCCTCATGGTCGGCGTCTCCGCTCTCGCAACGACTGCGGACATCGTCGGCGATCTCGCCGTATACGGAACCCCTTGGTACGTTTTTTGGACCATCATCCAGCGCGGCTCGTGGACGGTCTTTAAACGCCTCCCGCTCCTTTTTGCCGTAGCGCTGCCCATCGGTCTTGCCCAAAAACAACCGGCTCGTTGCTGTCTCGAGGCTCTCGTCGCCTATTTTGCCTACTGCTTCTTTTTGAGCGAGATCATTAAGCTGAGCGGAGACAACCTTGGACTTGAGTACCCGTCATCTTTGACCTCCGCCAGCGGTATCACCGTCATCGACGGCATCAAGACGCTCGACACCGGCATTATCGGCCCGCTGGCGGTATCGGCAACCGTCGTTGCCATCCATGACCGCTTCTACGATGCCAAGGTTCCCGATTGGCTCGGCACCTTCTCGGGCTCCTCGCTGGTCTACCTCATCAGCTTTTTTGCCGTGTTTGCCCTTGCTGCTATCTCGGCCGCCATCGTGCCCTACGTATACGATGTAACCGATACGCTGCGTCACGCGCTTGCAGGCGTCGGTCCCTTTGGCGTGGGCATCTTTGTCTTTTTAGAACGAGCACTCGAGCCCTTTGGCCTGCACCACCTGCTCTACATGCCGATCTACTACGACAACCTGGTCATTAACGACGGCATCTACGCCACGTGGAGCAGTTTGCTCCCCATCCTCTCCCATAGCACGCGCCCCCTTAATGAGCTTGCGCCGTGGGCCGGTTTTACCGCCACCGGCTGGGTCAAGCTCTTTGGCCTTCCTGCCATCGCAGCTGCGTTCTACTCCACCGCAAAACCCGAGCGCCGCGCCGGCCTCAGGGTCATCCTTGTTCCCGCCATCATCGCCTCGGTGGTTTGCGGCGTTACCGAGCCACTCGAGTTTCTCTTTATGTTCACCCACCCCGGGCTCTTTTTGCTCTACGCCGTCTTATCGTCTTGCCTTGCCACAACCATGAATCTCTTTGGCATCGTCGGCATCTTCTCGGGCGGCCTGATGGAGATGGCAGCCTTCAACTTTATTCCGCTCATGCGCACGCATGCCGGTGCCTATCTTTTGGCGCTCGGTATCGGCCTTGCCTTTAGCCTCATCTTTTTTGTTAGTTTTCGAGCACTCATCTTGGTCTATGACCTTAAGACTCCGGGCCGCGAGGATCATGTCGCCAATCGCGCGGCAATCGATTGTTTAACGGGAAGCGACTTTGCCAAAGAGCAATCTCCCAATGACGAGGTCAATAGTCGATCCGATCAAGATCACGTCCTCGCTGAGCGGGTAATTCAGCTTTTAGGTGGCGTTGGCAATATCGTGGGCGCAACCAACTGCGCCACGCGCCTGCGCGTCGAGGTCGCAGACCCTTCCATCGTTGCAGATAACGCGTCGTTTGTCGCGGTGGGCGCCAAGGGCCTCATCATTACGGGCAAGACCGCCCAGGTGATCATCGGCATCTCCGTTCCCCGCGTTAAAGAGCATTTTGACCAGATCATGGGCCTCGAGCCGGAATTTGTGCCCACCACCTCGGCCTCCCCTGCCGCCAGCGCAGCCCATAAGCGCGGCGATATTTGCTTCTTCGATATCGACGGAACGCTCGCCTGGCAAGACCCCAGGCTCGCCCAAGACCTTCCCGAAGACGAGCGGGACCTCTCCCCCTATCCCAACGAGGCGGTTTCGCAGGCAATCCGAGAGTTTGTCGCCAACGGCAACATGGCCTTTATCTGCACGGGACGTACCCTCAGCTGCATCCACCCCAAACTTCTTGAGCTGCCTTGGACCGGCATCGTCTGTCTTGCGGGCGGTTACGCCGAGATCAACGGACACGCAATTCGCGATCTGTCGATGACGCCCAGTATGCTGCAGCGTCTTGCCCCCTACCTTGAGCAATCGGGCGAGGTCATCCGCTTTGAGGGCCTCAACGGCGTCGTGCGCATGAGTGCCGATGCGCCCGATGCTCCCGGATACGCGCGCACCCTGGGCGACGCAGTCACGCAGCTGCAACATTACAGTGTCTACAAGATCTTGATGTCTACATCGCTCGCCAACCACATCGCTCAAGATAAGGCACTTGAGCCGCTGCTGTGCTTTAACGAGCTCGAACTCGAGGTGACCGAAATCTCGCCCCGCGAATGCACGAAGCGCGGGGGCATCCAGTCTGTACTCGACGCCCTCGACCCCCACCACGGAACCGTATACGGCATTGGCGACGCCAGCAATGACGTCTCGCTGATGAACGCCGTCGATGTCGGTATCGCCATGGGCAATGCGCCGGACTATCTCAAGGATAAGGCCGATTACGTGACCGACACCGTCGATCACGACGGTGTCGTTGCGGCGCTCGAGCATTTTAGGCTGATTTAGGCGCGCTCCATCAAACGCACGCCCGTTGTCCTAAATCGCCAAAACTGCCGCGCCAAACGCCCTGATGTGGCAATATGTTATCTGCATATTGCATCAACGCAACCTCAGAAAGAATGCGAGAACCCGTGTCCAGTCCGTTTACCAGCTTTTTAGCCCAGCACTTTGACCAGATTAACGACTATCTGGCCACGTTCTTTGACGGACAGGCGACCTCTGCCGATATCGAGCGCTACCTGTACGCGCCGCTCTCGACTTTTACGGCCAACGCCGGCAAGCGCCACCGCCCGCTTATCTGCATGCTCGCCGCAACCGCAGTGGGCGGTAGCTTCGAGAGCGCCCGCAGCGCCGCGGCAGCTATCGAGCATTTCCAGTCGGGCGCGCTAATCCACGACGACATCGCCGACAACGGACAGCTTCGTCGAGGCAAGCCCTGCATGCACCTTACCGAGGGCACGGGCCTTGCCATCAATTGTGGCGACCTGGCGCTCACCATGGTCACCAAGACGGTTCTCGACGACCCTACGCTGGAGTCCGACGTGAAGCTGCGCGTGCTCCACGAGCTTACCGAGATGATCGTCCGCACCATCGAGGGTCAAGCACTCGACCTGGGTTGGGTCCGCGACGGGCGCTTTGATATCTCGGTTGATGACTACCTGGACATGGCGACGCACAAGACCGCGTTTTACAGCGGAGCCACGCCGCTTGCCGCCGGAGCCATTATCGGCGGCGGCAGCGATGAGCAAATCGAAGCGCTGCGCGCCTTTGGCCTGTACACAGGCCTTGCCTTTCAGATTCAGGACGACCTGCTCAACCTTGTCGGCACTAAGGAAGCCGCCAACAAGGACTTCCGCACCGACATCACCGAGGGCAAGCGCACGCTTGTCGCCGTACACGCCCTCTCTGATGAGCGCCACCACGACGAGGTCGAGGCGATTCTTTCCTCGGGCACCGATGATCCCGCGCAGCTCGCACGCGCCGTGGAGATCTTCCAGGAGACCGGCTCCATCGATTACGCCCACACTTACGCGCTCGACCTGACCGCTAAAGCCAAAGCGGCCATCGAAAACGTTGAGCTTGATCCGCACGCACGCGAGCTGTTCCTCTCCATGGCAGATTTCTTTGTGGAGCGACTCAACTAGCGGGGGTTATAAAACCTGTCAGCAGCGTATTTGGGTACAACTTGCTACACTGTTGAGTGCATGTTTATGCATCCCTTTGCGTTGTCTATCCGACACACGCTCAAATAGTACGAATGGTACGCCGAAAGGGGTTCGTTCATGGAACCTATTACAACGGGCATGCAGGGAGCAGCCGTCGAGGACGTCCAGTCCCGCCTTCTGCAGCTCGGCTATACAATCGATGACACCGAGGTCGCCGATAAGCGCTTTGGCGCCACCACCGAGCAGGCCGTTGGCACCTTTAGGCTCGACAGCGGTCTTGCCGCCGGTCACGCCGTTGACATTCCCTGCTGGAGTGCCCTGGTCGACGCCTCGTATAAACTGGGCGATCGTACGCTCTATCTGCGTATGCCCAATTTCCATGGTGCCGACGTTCAGGCCCTGCAGAGGGCGCTCAACGTTTTGGGCTTTGCCTGCGGTGAGGACGACGGCTATTTTGGCCCGCACACCGAGGCCGCTCTGCAGCAGTTCCAAGAAAATGTCGGCCTGTTTGCCGATGGCATGGCGTTCCAGGATACCTACGCCTATATCAACCGCCTGCATCACGTGTGGGAGGGCAAGCCCTCGGTTACCGAGGCCGAGTCGCGCATCGGCTTTGCCCGCGCCGCCAACGTTCTCGAGCGCTTCCAGATTGCCGTCATCGGTGAGGACCCCATCGCGCGTAGCGTTGCATCGCGCATGTGGAACATCGCCACGGCGACGACCGACAGCAGCGGCATGATGCTTTGCGATTCCGAGGTTCCGACCGACGTGGATCTGGTGCTCGAGATCGCAAGCGATGAGCTGCCCGCAGATGCTGCGCCGCGCGCCACGATCGCCCTTGCCGAGTGTCACAACCTTGCACAGCGCATCCGCACCGCCAATGTCGCCGCGCAGCAAAAGCCCGCGCGCATCCGCATTGAGCTCACGGGCATGACGCGCTACAACGGAACCTTCACCGCAAGTGATGCGCAGACACTCGCCGTACGCCTGCTCGATGGCGTTTGCGATGCCCTCGCAGATTAGGTAAACTAAACGGGTTGCTTTTGGGCAACACCACACATTGGGACGTAGTTCAACGGTAGAACTCCGGTTTTTGGTGCCGGCTGTTGGGGGTTCGAATCCCTCCGTCCCAGCCAAAGAAACAAGCCTCTCGAACGCATAGCCGATCGGGAGGTTTTTCTTGTGGGCAAGCGGAGGGATTCGAACCCGCAAGGCAACACAACTTCTCGTCCAGCACGGGAAAATCTACCTTCAAAAGACAGGCGCCCCAAGCCCATTAGGACCAAGAGCGCCTTACATCTAGAAAATATAAGCCTAGTTCCGAAAAGCGAGCCGCATGCAACAACCAAGTAACCACAGGCCCCGGGAGAGCGGGGACACCGGCTTAGGTTTATCGCGAGTTCCGCACGAACAGGAGGCCACGTGACCTCGATGTTTTGGACGTGACAGCGAGAGGGGTCCTGGTATGGCAAGGTGACGTGAAACAAGGCGGCGCTGACCTTCTGGTCGCGCCGCCGAAGTTGAACGTCAGATTGCCGTGCCAGGGCCCCTCGCAGCGTCAAGAAGACCGCCGTTCGGGAGAACGGC
>USNA01000061.1 GCA_900555955.1 uncultured Collinsella sp.
GTCCGCCCGCACGGTAGCGCTGCCGCGATTCGCCGCGGGCCGGCGCTTTCGCGGAGCACCCGTACGGGCGAAAGGTTCAAGGCGCGCCGCGAGTTCATTTGCCGAAGGACGAGCATCTTGCGATACCGCAAGACAAGCCATAATCGCGTTGACCAAGCCCTGCTCGCGGGGAGTTGTGGGCGAAAGGGGTTGCGGCTGCACGGTGCGCTTGAGGCGCGCGTGATCTCCAGAGCGCCTGAGCTCCGCCTCAAAGGGGGCGCGTCCGCAATAAAGCTCGTAGAGGATGCTTCCCAGCGCATAGATGTCGACGGCGGGATTGTCGCGCGCACTGGAGTCGGCCTTAAAGCGCTCCAGCATTTCGGGTGCCGCGTATGCCGGCGTGGCACCGCGAAAAGCGTTGACGTCGACGGTAAAGGAAAAGTCCGGTTTAACGAGCTTGGCACTGCCCATATCGATCAGGCAGATGTCAAAATAGCCACTCGACACCTGCTCCTCGAGCGGGATGCGATCGTGACGCAGCATGATGTTGCGCATGGAGAGGTCGCGGTGAACAAAGGGCGTGTCGAGCGATTGCGTGGACAAGATGATCTTGAGTACGCTCAGGCCCAGCGCGGCAACGATATCACCGGGGCAGGTTGCAGCGCCATCACTCAGAGCTGGTCGTGCATCAAGAAGCGAGACGCCGTCAACCCATTCCATAAGCAGCGCCGGGGTTCCGTCTGCCGTGTAGCCAAAACCGTAGACATCGGGAAAACCCCTTAGGTTGGATACGACGGAGAGCGTGCGGTACTCCTCTTCCAAAGTTTCTCGGTTGAGCTGTTCTTGCTCGGGTTGGGCATCGGGGCGCGGCATCTTAAGCGCGAGCTCAAAAGCGCGATCGCCGCTCTGGACGCGGCGGACATAGGCGTTGCCGCCAAAGCCGCCCTTTTGCGGCGGAACGAGAAGCGTGCAGAAGCGACGCCGTGCCGCAGCCTGCTCGCGCTCGGTGAGCAGCGCTGGCGTATGAAACTTGACGAGTCGAACTTCTTCGTAAGAACCGGTCATGGCGCGCTTTCATCCTTTCTTCCATTAGCAGGATATGCGCTTGCCGCCGCCTTCTGTTGCGCAACATCGACAAATCTGCCGCTCGCCAATGTTGCGCAACAGAATCGCGCAAGACGGCGGTAGAAAGATGTAGGAAAGACGCAAGGACCAAGCTGGTCAAAAACGGAGGGATAGCAAGTATGAGCGCCGTGGTTGGGATGTTTACATCTGTTGGCCCTGCGGCAAGTAGCGCCGCATCTACTGGGACAAGCTTGGGTGCTGCCGGCGCTGTTGGTATGGTCCTTTTGGCTCCTACCGCAATTGTTACGGGTGCGTTGGCTGCCCGTGAGACGGCGGAAAAAAATGCAAGTTATGCTGCCAAAGAGGAATTCAATGAGACTCTCGCGGACCTTAGGAAACGGATTGATGAGATAGCTTCCGGGCTGGATGAATCAACACGGGCAATGTTGGATGAGTTGATCACCAATTGTTCTCGCTCCTTTTATGCCGAACATGAAGAAAACACGATGAGTCTTGGTAGGGATACAAGGGTGAGGATGGAGAAGGCGTTGGCTCATTTGCTTTCAACGCTTCACGTCCTGTTTCCACAAATGACTTTTGACGCTCATCTGAAGCAGAGGATGGAGATGAGCAAAAGTCAGATTGATGCTGCTTTGACCGTTGAAAAGCTGAGAGCAGAAGGTCTTGCTAGGGCGATTGATTTTGATGTAACGCCTGATAATCCTATAGATCTGAAGAGGGCATTGCTTCAGATAACCGCGGCGGCGGAGTCTTCTTCGGGCGTTGAAACGTTTGAGGGGGCGGCGCAATCATTTGACGCGTGGTCGGAAGTCGCCATCTCTTTGATGCAGGATGAAGCCTTGGATATGGCGCTGCGTAATCGAATAAGCGCGAAATTCGAATCGATCCGCGCCGTCTATGATGCGCTTGATTCCGATTCAACTGTTGAGGAGCTGCTTGCTATTAATAAGAGCATCAAGGATTTCGATCATGTCATGAAGCGCGCCCAGTATGAGTCTGCCGAGAAGCATGAGCAGTACACGCAGTACCAGATTCGAGTAGAGCTACTCAACGATCGATACCATCGCCCGACTGTTCTCAAGCACATTTATGAAATCGATAATATCTACGAAGAAATCGAAATCGCCGATGCCGAGCTTGATAAGGCCGTAAAAGACGAGTATATCGAGCGTGCAATTAATGATGCTATGACGGAACGTGGCGTCAATGTGGTCCGTTATGCCGTTATGGATGGCTCGGGCAAACCCTGGCGTCTTATGTTTGACACAAACGAACACAAAGCGGTCGCCGTCCTTAAGGGTAGCAGCGAACAGCAGGTCATCATGCGTGTCGTAGAGGCTGACCCAGCTGAGTTTTCTGAAGACCCGAATAATCCCACGATTATCAAAGACATGAAGATCCAGGATCAGTCAACCGTCGATAAGGCCGTTCAGGACCAAGTGGAGTTTTGTGACTTCTATAAGCAGTTCAGTGAAGACCTTAAGAAGCGCGGCGTCTTTGCGGACACCTCGGCTGGTTTTGTGCGGCCGCCAAGTCCGGATGCTGCAGTCGAGATTCACCCGCACGATTACGTGCCGCCCACACCTTCCGCAGATGCGGAACGTCGTCTGCGTAATCGCCGTCAAGCAAGTCAACTCAAGCAGAGGGAAATGAGGTAAACCATGACATGGGAATGCCCTATCTGTGGTCTTATGAACGATGATGCCCGCGATATGTGCGAGGACTGTGGGACGCCGCGTCCCGCTGGTGCGGCCCCCGCGCCTTCGGCCCCTGCGCCCGCGGTCTCGGCACCCGAGGCGCCAGTCGCCTCTGCGTCCGGCTTTGCCGCCGCGGTCGCTGAGCGTCCGGCTCCCGCCGTCTACCCTGCAACATCATCGATGGACAGTGCTTCGCGGCCTCAGCGTCCCGCACCCCAGCAGGCACATCAGGCTGCTCCTGCTCCCACGCCGCAGCCTACCCCCATGCCCGTTCCGCAACCTGCTCCGGTTCCTGCGCCGCAGCCGACGCCTGCGCCGATGCCACGGCCGACGCCTGCGCCAATGCCGCAGCCCGCGCCGCAACCCATGGCGAATGCTGCAACTACTCCCGCGGCTCCCGCGCTTACGCTTGCCGATCCAGTAATGGGTGAGCAGCTTCGTCTCACGGACGCTGCCGTGCTTGGACGCAACGCGTTTCCTTCTATGGCTTCGAACTTTGCCATGTCCCGGCAGCATGCCAGCGTTCGTTTTGAGCGGGGCACATGGATGGTTGCCGATGAGGGGTCCAATAACGGAACGGCTCTTATGCGTGGCGGCCAGATCCTCAACTTGGTTCCCGGCGTGGCCCAGCCGATTCATACCGGCGATACGCTACTCATTCCGGCTGCGTCTGGCGAGTTTGCCCAATTGCGTCTGACGGTTACTGTGGAGGAACCGCCTGCGGCGCAACCCGTGCAGACCCAGGCTTGGTCTGCGCCTCAGCCCGCGTCTGCTGCGGCACCGGTTGTTTCTGCTGCTGGTGAGTCTGCGGGTGTCGAGGGCTGGTTTGTCGAGTGCCCCGAGTGCGGTCGTTTGCATCTCGTTGCTGATGAGCGCGCAAAGGTTGGGGATGGCTGTGAGGAATGCGGTTGCTCGCTTGCACGTACCTCGGCCGTGTACCGTACACTCGATCCGGGCGAGGATTACGCCGATGTTCGTTAGCCATGTGCTTGCCCCCGTCGTCTCGCTGGGTCCGGGAGAACGTATTGTTGTCTGGACCGCTGGTTGTTCAAAGCGTTGTGCCGGATGTATTTCGCCCCAATGGCGCGGCCAGTCGCCCGATCAAGATGTCGATGTTGATGAGCTTGCGCAGATGTTGCTCGATACCGCGCGCGAGCACGGCGTACATCGGCTGACGGTTTCGGGTGGAGACCCGCTCGAGCAGGCATCAGAGCTCGTGAAGCTGCTGGCAACGATCCGTTGCGCTTACGATGACATTCTCGTTTACACCGGATTTACGCTCGAAGAGCTGCCGCAGGTGATCGGTGCGGATACGTGGGAGACACTCAAGCCCCTCATCGATGTGCTGATTGACGGTCCGTACATAGACGAGCTTAACGTGCCCGACTGCGCGCTGCGCGGTTCGACTAACCAGCGCGTAATCTACCTGAGCGACCGCCCGCACGATGACTACGACCAGTATCTTCAACAGCCTCGTCAGCTTCAAAACTATGTCCAGGACGGCACGATTATCACCGTTGGTATTGCCGACCGCTACCACCATGAATTTTCTGCCAAGGAGGTATAACACATGGCAACTGATTTCGAGCGCCAATCCTGGCAGCGCGAGATGCTCAACTTTAAAGGGGTGAAGAGCCTCTTTATCCTTGAGGGCAACGTGAATGACAAGTATCCCGATGTGGTTGACGGCGGCCTTCAGTTCTCGGAGCTCGCCGAGGTCGTGCGCGGCCTTTTTGAAGACGCCAATGGCTCAGTTGAGTACAACGTGGCATATTTCGATCCCATCCAGCTGTTTTCGAGCAGCATGGGCAACGTCGATTGCAAGCGCCTGGTGTCGCTGGCGCACGACGAGGCTTCCAAGAGCGACGACCGCATGATGGAGGCGAACGCCTGTATCGCCGATGGCCGCCAAGCATATGCCACCGAGCAGTCGAGCCTGCCATCATACGGCGAGGTTATCCGCTCAATGTTGCGCCTTAAATACAACGACAATCCCGATGGCGGCACCGAGGCCAAGCCGCTTTGCGTGATCGTCAACATGGCGTCGCGTCTGCTTGCCTCCTCGACCGGTCTTATGCCCGACGAGACGCAGTTTTTCCTTAATCTGTACCTTGGTGCTAGCAAAGCACGCCTTATTAACCGCACGGCTGTCAACACGCTCATTCTGGTAACGGATAACGTGCGCAACCTGCCCGTGTGGTTTATCGAGGAGAACCCCTTCTTGCGCACCATCACGCTGCCGCATCCCGACCGCGACATGCGCGAAGCCTATATTCAGAGCAAGTTTGGCTTTGGTGAGGCGCTGTCCGATTCCGATGACCGCGCGGTGCGTCGCTTTATCGATACCACCGACGGCATGAGCGTGAAGGAGCTCGAGGGCCTGCAGCGCATGTATCAGCGCGATATGCAAAACCCCGATGCTTCCATCGAGGCCATCCTTCCCAAGCTCGTCGACGTGTATAAGTACGGTTTTCGCGAGAACAAATGGCAGCAGATGTTCGAGAAGCTCGAAGAGGATCCCGAGGCAAAGATCAAACGCCGCGTGAAGGGCCAGGACGAAGCCGTTGAGAAGGCCGTCACCGTGCTCAAGCGCTCCGTTATGGGCCTTTCGGGCGCCACCCATTCGTCTGGTTCCAAGCCCAAAGGCGTCCTGTTTTTGAGCGGTCCCACCGGTACCGGTAAGACCGAGATCGTTAAGGCCATTACGGAGCTCCTCTTTGGCGACGAGCGCAGCATGCTGCGTTTTGATATGTCAGAGTACGGTGCCGAAAACTCCGACCAAAAGCTCTTTGGTGCTCCTCCGGGATACGTGGGCTATGCCGAGGGCGGTCAGCTGACCAATGCGGTCAAGGCCAATCCGTTCTCGGTAGTTCTTTTCGACGAGATCGAGAAGGCCGCGCCCAGCATTATGGACAAGTTCCTGCAGATCCTCGAAGATGGCCGCCTGACCGATGGCCAGGGTAATACCGTGTACTTCTCTGAGACGGTCATCTTCTTTACGAGCAACATCGGCTTTTCCAAAATTGAGATCGATGCCCAGGGCAACGAAGTGCGTAATACCATCGCGCCCAACACGCCCTATAACGAGATTTGCGAGCGCGTGCGCACCGAGATGGATCGCGAGTTTAAGCCCGAGTTCTTGGGCCGTATCGGCGACAACGTGGTGATCTTCAACTTTATCGACGATGCCGTGGCACTTCAGATCCTTAATTCCAAGATCGATGCCGTTAACCGCAACGTGCATAAGGCACAGCCCGATATTACGGTTGAGGCGACCGACGCTGCCCGCGAGCTGCTGCACTCCATTGCCATGACGGATGCTGTCAAGGCTAAGGGCGGCCGCGGCATTGGCAACTTGGTGGAGAGCGGCTACCTTAACGGGCTTTCCGATTTTCTGTTTGAACACCGCGCCGAGTGGCGCGGC
>USNA01000062.1 GCA_900555955.1 uncultured Collinsella sp.
CTGTAGAGCAGGAAACTTAACCCCCACACCCCTCACGCGGCGGGCAAACTCGCCTTGTGCTCTATCACGCTAAAGTGTATGATTCTGGACGTTACATGACTCACTTTACTTAACTAAAGTGCCACCAAGGGGGAATACCATGGATAGCAATATGTCTCGTCGTCAGTTTGTTGGTCTAGCCGGCTCGTTTGCCACGGTGCTTGGCCTTGGTCTTGTCGGTTGCGGCGGTGGCGCCGGCAAGGGCTCCGCCGCTGGCTCTGCCGCGGCCAAGGATGTGAAGGGCGCTACGGAGTCCAAGAAGCTCGTGGTGGGCTTTGATAAGTCCTATCCTCCGTATGGTTTTGTGGGCGACGATGGCGAGTACACCGGCTTTGATCTCGATTTGGCCAAGGCTGTTGCCGATAAGCAGGGCTGGGAGGTCAAATACGAGGCCATCGACTGGGATGCCAAGGATACGCTGCTCAACTCGGGCGCCATCAACTGTATCTGGAACGGCTTTACCATGGAGGGCCGCGAGGACGATTACACGTTCTCCGAGCCGTACATGCTCAACGAGCAGGTGCTGGTGGTAAAGAAGGATGCAGGCATCAAGAGCTGGGACGATCTTGCCGGCAAGACCGTGATTACCCAGACTGATTCCGCTGCACAGGATGTGCTCGAGGGCGACCAGAAGGATTTGGCCGCGACGTTTGCCACGCTCGATACCATCGGTGAGTACAACACGGCGTTTATGCAGCTCGAGAGTGGTGCAGTCGATGCCGTCGCCTGTGACCTCTCGATTGCCCAGTATCAGCTTGCCGCCAAGCCCGATGCCTATACACAGCTTGATGAGCCGCTGTCCAGCGAGCACTACGCCGTCGGCTTTAAGAAGGGCGACACCAAGTCGGCCGATGCCGTGACCGAGTCGCTCAAGGCACTCTATGAGGACGGCACGGTCAAGGACCTGTGTGATAAATATGCAGATTACGGTCTATCCTTCGACAACTGGGTTTTGAAATAATGTCTATCCAAGTCATGATGCAGATGCTTGGCCAGGGATTCTTGGTCAGTTTGCAGCTGTTTGTGCTGACGCTGCTCGGGTCGATTCCCCTGGGAATTCCCGTGGCGTTTATGCGCATGAGCAAGGTCGCGCCGCTGCGCTGGATTGCGCGCATCTACATTTCGGTCATGCGCGGTACGCCGCTCATGCTGCAGATGTTTGCCATCTACTTTGCCCCGTATTACGTGTTCGGCATCTCGCTCACGCCCGATTCCAAATGGACGGCGTGCGTTGTGGCGTTCATCATCAACTACGCCGGCTACTTTGCCGAGATCTATCGCTCGGGCTTGCAGTCGATTCCGCGCGGTCAATATGAGGCCGCCGAGGTGCTGGGCTATTCGCGCACGCAGACGTTTCTGTATATCGTGATGCCGCAGGTCGCCAAGCGTATTCTGCCGGCGATGGGCAACGAGATCATCACGCTGGTCAAGGACACGTCGCTGGCGTTTGCCATTGGCGTGGGTGAGATGTTCTCGACCGCCAAGGCGCTGGTTGCCTCGCAGGTGAGCATGGTGCCGTTTGCGATTGCGGCGCTGATCTACTGGGTCTTTAACTTTGTGGTCGAGATGCTGCTGGGCGCCGCCGAGAAAAAATTGGATTACTACCATGATTAATTCGGTAATGAATATAGCGAACGCGCGCAAGGCGTTTGGCGGCAATAAGGTGCTCAAGGATATCTCACTCGAGGTAAAGCGTGGCGAGGTTGTGGCGATTATCGGGCCTTCGGGTGGCGGTAAGTCCACGCTGCTGCGCTGCGCCACGCTGCTCGAGACGCTCGACGGTGGCTCGCTTTCGTTTGGCGACCTTGCCGTCGCGACGGATGCGGGTTCGGGCGCGGTGTACGCAAAGGGCGATGTGCCTAAACAGGCGCGCTCGCGGTTTGGTCTGGTGTTTCAGAACTACAATCTGTTCCCGCACTATACGGTGATGAAAAACATCACCGACGCTCCGGTTCGCGTACTCAAGCGTCCGCGCGAGCAGGCCGAAGCGCGTGCGCGTGAGTTGATCGCGCAGATGGGGCTTACGGGCAACGAGAACAAGGTGCCATGTGAGCTTTCGGGTGGTCAGCAACAGCGTGTGAGTATCGCCCGCGCCTTGGCGCTCGACCCTGAGATCTTGTTCTTTGACGAGCCGACCTCGGCGCTCGATCCCGAGCTGACGGCCGAGGTATTGCGTGTCATTAAAGACCTTGCCGCGCAGAATATGACGATGGTGATCGTGACCCACGCAATGCAATTTGCGCGCGATGTTGCCGACCGCGTGGTCTTTATGGACGGCGGTCGCATTGTCGAGGAGGGTCCTGCCGAGCAGGTTATCGATCACCCGCGTGAGCAACGTACCCGTGAGTTCTTGAGCCGTATCGAGGGCTAGGCTCAGCTATATATTGAGAAAAAGCCGCCGCAGGTCTTATGGTCTGCGGCGGCTTTTATTTGTATCGATGGGGTTTAATAATCGCCTCGCATGCGTCCTTCTTCCTCTCGCCGCCTGTATTCATACGTGTGCCGAAAGGTGTGCATGGACGGTCGCCCGTGAGGGTAGGGTGGTGGCATAGGACATTTGGAGGGTGAGTCGGCTCGGCTGCCGACCATGCTGCTCCCGGGACGGCACCGACCGCGAACTCTCCCCGTTGGCGTCGCGCATTGCGCGCGGCCCTGCAAGGAGGTCATCATGGGTGCTCCCAAGACCGGTAATGTAAGGAACGTGGTGCTCGTAGGCCAAGGCGGGGTGGGCAAGACTTCACTCGCCGAAGCCATGCTCCACCTTTCCGGCAAGACCGCCCGCCTGGGCGGCCACGACGGCACCAAGCCCACGCTCGACTATGACCCCGAAGAGGTCAAGCGTGCGTTTTCCATCTCGACGACCATTGCGCCGATCGACTGGAAGGGCGCGCGCATCAATGTGCTCGATGCCCCGTGCTATCCCGATTTTATCGGCGACGCCTTTGCCGCGATGAGCGTCTGCGAGACGGCTCTGTTTGTGGTCGATGCCGAGGCCGGCCCGCAGCCTACGACGGTTAAGCTTTGGTATGCGGCGGAGGATCTGCGCCTGGCGCGTGCGGTGTTCGTGAACCGTCTGTCGCGCTCCGAGGCCAGCTTTACGACCACAATGAACCTGCTGCAGGAGCGCTTTGGCACGCGCCTGGGCGCCGTGACCCTTCCCTGGGGCGAGGGCGAGGACTTCGACGGCATTATCGACCTGGTGCGCATGAAGGCACGCCATTGCAACGGCACTGAAGCCGTTGAGTCGGAGATTCCCGAGGAGTATCGTGCCCAGGCCGAGGAAGCCCATGACCATCTGTGCGAGCTGGTGGCCGAGGCTGATGACGAACTGATGATGAAGTACTTGGAAGGCGAGGAGACGCTGACGCAGGAGGAACTTGAGGGCCTGCTGTCGAAGGCGATCGCCGAGCGCATCTTTGTGCCGGTCTTTGCGGGCGATTGCATTAAGGAGCAGGGCGTCAACTCGCTGATGGACGACATCGCCACATACTTCCCGGCGCCGACGGACTACGGCGAGATGCCGCTCATCGACGGCGATTCGCTTAAGATCTCGAGTGACGATGACCGCCCGGTGGCGTTTGTGTTTAAGACCCTGGCCGATCCGCAGCAGGGCCGCATCAGCTTTATCAAGGTGCTGACGGGCACGCTTGAGCCGGGCCTTGAGCTGATCAACGCGCGTACCCGCAAGAGCGATCGTCTGGCTCACCTGTATGTGATGTGCGGCCGCGACATGACTGAGGTTGGCCACGCTTATGCCGGCGATATCATCGTGGCGCCCAAGCTGGCGGCCGAGACGGGCGATACGCTCTCGATTACCGGCAAGGTTGAGGCTGCGGCGTTTAAGTTCCCCAACTCGCAGTACCGCATCGCCATTGAGGCCGAGAATCGCGGCGACGAAGAGAAGCTCTACACGTTTATCGAGAAGGCCTGCAAGGCCGATCCGACCATGAGCATCGACCGCGATGAGGAGACCGGCCAGACTATCATCTCCGCCGTGGGTGAGGCGCAGGTTTCGGTCCTGCTCAATCGCCTTGAGGACCGCACCAAGGTCGTGGCCAAAAGCGTGCCGATCCGCATTCCGTATCGCGAGACCATCCGCCGCACGGCGAGTGCCCAGGGCCGCCACAAGAAGCAGACTGGCGGTGCCGGTCAGTACGGCGACTGCTGGCTGCGCGTTGAGCCGCTCATTGGGTCCGACGGCACGAGCGATGGCTATGAGTTTGTGGACGAGGTCGTAGGTGGCCGTATTCCGCGCTCGCTGATCCCCGCCGTGGACAAGGGTGTCCAGGAGACCATGAAGGACGGCATCATTGCCGGCTACCCTCTCACGGGCATTCGCGTGGCTGTGTACGACGGCTCGTATCACAGCGTCGACTCCAACGAGATGGCGTTCCGCGCGGCGGCTCGCATCGGCCTGCGCAAGGCGTGTGCCGATGCCGACCCGGTGGTGCTGGAGCCCATCGAGGAAATCACGGTGACTATCCCAGAGAGCTACGCCGGCGCCGTGATGGGCGACATCTCAGCTTCGCGTGGTCGCGTGACGGGCATGGAGACCGATGAGCGCGGAGACACCGTGGTCATCGCCCAGGCGCCGCTGGCCGAGCTGACGGATTATTCGACGCGTCTGCGCTCCATCACGCGCGGCACGGGCGACTTTACCATGAAGCCCGCAGGCTATGAGCAGGTGCCTTATGACGTTCAGGCCAAGCTGGTCGAGCGCTATGAGGAGGGCCGCGCCAAGTAGCGTGTGGCTTTGCCTGCAATGTAGGTGCTGACGAAAAGGCCGCCCTGGGTAACCGGGGCGGCCTTATTTGATCCCTTGGGGACGGAGGAAAACGGATCATTTTTTGGTTACGGGCGGCGCGGTCGGCACTAGTCTCCGGATGCCTGGTTGCGGCCGGTGGCGTAGTCGATCTGCACATGCGGCTGCAGGTTGTAGCAATATACGTGGAAGCAGAGGGTCTTGCCGTGGTCCTCGACCGATTGCGCCTCAAGGCGCACGCCACGGCAGACAAGTTCCTCTTCGTTATACATGGGCGTGACGCGGTAGAGCACATGGTTACCCGTATCGCGAATATAGTTGAGAATCTGCTCCTCAAACGGCAGCATGCCCGTCTCGTTGAGATAGCGCGTGCCGGTGAGGAGATTCTTGCGGTTGGCGTTTTCGCCGCAGAGCGACCAGGCGATAAGGTGGCAGCGGTTGTAGAGGCTCTGGCCTGGAATAAAGTCGTAGCGCTGCTGGTGCCAGCCGGCGGGGTGGATGCGCGAGATATCGCCGCGCTCGCCTTGACCAAGCGATTCGGGGCCCACGCAGGCGAGCGCTTTGCGGGTGCGGCCCAAGCTGTCGAGCTTGGAGAACTTCTTAAAGCAGCCCTCTTCGGTGGCGCGCTCGTATTCATCGAGCGTGAATGACGGCGTGCCGAGCGGGTGCGTGCTGTCGGCGCGCAGAGCAACGTAGGGGTTGCCGGCGTAGTCGGGAATGCTGCTGAGATATACGCCGCGGGCGCGGTCGAGATCGGGGTTTTCGACCTCGTCGATGGGGGTAGCGGTACTGTCGGCGGAGCCGTCGTCACCGGTGTCGGTCGCGGCGGAATCGGAGCCATCGTCAGAGTCTTGGCTATTTTGAGAGTCCGAGGAGCTCTCTGTTCCCGATTCGAGTCGGGCAACCAGGTCTGCCTCGTCGTCGGTGCGGCTGGGACTCTCGTTTTGTTTCTCGGCCAGAGCTACCGCCTGCTCATCGCTTTGCGGCGACAGCAGCTTGGGCGCTCCGTCGAGCGACCCTGTGAACAGCGCAAACCCCAGCACTACGGCGGTGCCGATGGAAAGCACTTGCTTGTAGGCGGACTTGCGCGACATGAAGGCTCCTGGATGGACGGTTGGGAGTCTACCAGTCTAGCAGGAGCCGGCAGAGGCCGTCCCGCCGAACAAATACTTAACTTCTCCAAGGAAAAGGGCCGCGACGCCATATAGACGTCGTGGCCCTGCCTGCATTTCCCCAGATAAAACCTGCCAAAATAAACCTGTCCCTTTTTGGCAGGTTACTGATTCATGTTGCCGTGGATGTAGGGGGTGACCTCGGGGGAGATATGGCCGCAGCCCAGCTCGCGCAG